>JAFRZS010000193.1 GCA_017442445.1 Clostridia bacterium | reverse complement strand
GTTGGCTTTAGTTATCAGCACAGCGCTCATACTTCCTTTGAAGCTTATTATCACATATTCTGATGAAAAAGGATTTGATATAAAATTCAAAATTCTTTGGCACTCTTTTGAAAAAAAAGATGACAGTGATATTTTTGATAAGATTTTCAATAAATTCACTAAAAAGAAAGCTCCCGACACTTCAAAGGTCCCGAAAAAATCCGTTCAGAAAAAAGGGCTTAATTTCACGGTAAAAGAAATTTTTGAACTTGTAAAAACGGTGTTTGAAGGAATTGTTCCGTTTTTTAAATCCTTCGTTGTTTCAAAGCTGGAGCTTGATATTATATGTGCTGACTCCGAAGATGTATCAGATGCCGCAACAGACTACGGGAAGGTCTGTGCCATTGTTTATCCCGTACTCGGATTTATACATTCAAATTTCAAGGTAAAAAAAAGAAAAGAAAGAATCAATATCTCCTGCGATTACTTGGCTGAAAAACCAAGCGTTACATTTGATGCGATTCTTTCTGTGCGTGTTGTTCATGTTATTTCTGCATTTATGCCTACAATTAAGACGGCAGTAAAGCAGATTTTTAAAAAATCAGAATTTAATAGAAAAAAGAGGATGAGTCCGTCTGAGTAATTCAGGCGGCTCTTCTGTATAGTCGCCGTAATGTGATATAAGATATTTTTCCCACTCACACATAACTTTTACCTTTTGTCCCTCAAATTCAAGTGTTGTTCCCTCTCCCCAATATTTTATCGGGAAGCACTCTTTTTCATACGGATATACCATGCCCGGAAGACATACCCATTCGGTTGCAATCGGCGAATCATATCTCGTTGCATTTTTCTTCCATTTTTTCATAAGACAGCGTTTGGAGTAAAATATTTTTACAAATAATCTTTTCAGCCATTTGTGTATATTATCTCGCTTAAATGCCAGAACAGGCATCGGATAACTCATCTCAAACATAAGATCAATAAGTCTGTCGTTTTCGTAGCTGTGCAATCTCTTATCATGTTTTTTTGTCGGTGCACAGTCAAGAGGCAAAATGTCAATAAATATTCCGTGAGGTTTCCTTTGTCTTACATATCTTTCTATATTGGTACCCCTCACCTGCATTCGCTGAAAACCGTACGGGAAATTTGAGCGCGGTAAAACAAATCTTTTATCAAGCTCTTTTTTTGCAATTTTCAAGAACTTCTCATAATCCTTACGGGGCATTGTGACATCTATATCATCGTCCCACGGAATAAATCCTCCGTGACGCACCGCGCCTAAAAGTGAACCTGCGGCAAGGTAATATCTGAGTTTATATTTTTCGCATATACGCTTAAATTCCCAGAGCATTGAAAGTGCTAACTCCTGGGATTTTTTTACTTCTTCATCGGTCATTTGAATATATGTGTATTTCAGGTGTCTGGTTTCTTCATAATGACGGATTAAGCCTTTTAATCTTTTTATGAGCGATATTTTTTCTTCTATCATTCCCGGATTTGAGCATTCAAGCAAAGGTAAATCAAGCAAATCCTCGTAAAGCGCATCGGACTGATGTTTTGCAAAAGCCTCGTTTGAAACGGGACTTGCAAATAAAGTATGGTCAAGATAAATCGCTTTGTGCTTCTGAGATATTATGCGAAGCTCTTTTTCATAGCCTTCTTTCAATATTATAAAAAGACTTTCTTCAAGCTGATTAACATAATAATCCAACACCTGATATCTTGTATATCTTCCTTTAATCGGAGCATTCAGAGGAAGCCTTTTGATTTTAGGGGAGTATCTGTAATCAAACTTTGCATTTTTTTTATCCGTCATGGCATATATTTCCATACCTTCTTCAGCAAGACGGGACATAAACATAACAAAAAAAGCATATTCATCAGATTCCATATTGGGAATCATAAATACAAGTCTTTTTGAAGTATCCAAAATTATCACCTCAGAATTATTTTACAGTAAAGAGAAAAATTTTTCAAGATTTAAACTAAAAAAATGACGACTCCCTTTTTAAAAAGGGAGCCGTCTTTTTTAGTTAGTTGGATGTTGTGTTTTCAGCATTTGAAGCTGTAGCTTTTTTTACCTCTGTGTAGAGTGTAATAAGCTCACCGTCACCATTGATATATACAACATATCCTCTTGCCCAGAACGCTCTGTCTGTGTATGTTCTTACTGTCAACTGATACTG
>JAFRZS010000002.1 GCA_017442445.1 Clostridia bacterium | reverse complement strand
GCATCATATCGTAAGGACAGGTGAATTTTACACCTTCGCTCTTAACGATTGCATCATAAGCTTTTTTAACACGTTCAAAGCGCTTTTCTCTGTCCATAGCATAATATCTGCCCATAACGGAAGCAATTTTACCGATGCCTTTTTCTTTAGTTGTTTCATAAAGCTCTTTGATGAAATCAGCACCTGATGTAGGGGGAACATCACGGCCGTCCATGAAACAATGAACATAAACTTCACTGAGACCGTTTTTCTTTGCTAAGTCAAGAAGACCGTAGAGATGAGTGTTATGGCTGTGAACACCGCCATCTGATAAAAGTCCCATAAGATGCAAAGCTGAACCGTTCTTTTTGCAGTTATTTACTGCGCCCATAAGTGCTTCGTTTTCAAAGAAATCACCGTCAGAAATTGACTTTGTGATTCTTGTAAGCTCCTGATAAACAACTCTGCCTGCGCCGATATTTGTGTGACCTACTTCACTGTTACCCATCTGTCCGTCGGGAAGACCTACGTCCATACCTGATGCACCGATATATGTCATCGGATTTTCAGCCATTATTTTGTCAAGTCTCGGAGTCTTTGCGGCAACAACAGCATTACCGTAATCGCTGTCATTTTTTCCGAAGCCGTCCATTATACATAAAACAACCGGTTTTTTCATAGTTTAACAATCCTTTCTGCACCGTCAGATGCAAAACCAAAATAGTACTGATTATATTATTTTAACTTTTTTTCAAATTTATTCCCGCTCTGAAGACAGAACGGGAATGATTGATATTATTTTCTTGATATTATTTAGAAGCTGCTTCTACGATAGCTGCAAAATCAGGAGCCTTGAGTGATGCGCCGCCGATAAGACCGCCGTCAATATCTTCCTGAGCAAGAAGCTCAGCTGCGTTACCTGCGTTCATTGAACCGCCGTACTGAACAGTAACTGTGTCAGCAACATCCTTGCCGTAAAGTTCAGCAAGAACTTCTCTGATAGCATGGTTAACTTCCTGAGCCTGATCAGGTGTAGCAACTCTGCCTGTACCGATAGCCCATACGGGTTCGTAAGCGATGATGATATTCTTGAGTTCGTCAGCAGAAACACCGTTTAAAGCGATCTTTGTCTGCATTCTTACAACCTCGATTGTGATACCGAGATCTCTCTGCTCAAGATATTCACCAACACAAAGGATAACCTTAAGTCCTGCATCAAGAGCGCCTCTTGTACGCTTTGCAACTGTTTCGTCTGTGTCACCGAAGAAAGTTCTTCTTTCTGAGTGACCGATGATAACATATTCAACACCGATAGTTTTCAACATTTTAGCTGAAATTTCGCCTGTGAAAGCACCGGATTCTGCCCAGTAGCAGTTTTCTGCACCGATTTTAATATTGCTGTCCTTTGTAGCTTCAAGAGCTGTCTGCAAATCAATATAAGGTACACAGCATACTACATCACAGTCAGCATTTTTAACCAAAGGTTTGATTTCGTTAATCAAAGCTTCTGCTTCAGCAGGAGTTTTATTCATTTTCCAGTTACCTGCGATAACTGCACGACGGAGAGTCTTATTCATTGTAGTTCAAGTCCTTTCAATTATTTATCGTTCAAAGCTGAAATGCCGGGTAAATCTTTACCTTCAAGGAATTCAAGAGAAGCACCGCCGCCTGTTGAGATATGTGACATCTTGTCAGCGAAGCCTAACTTCTGAACTGCTGCAACGGAGTCACCGCCGCCGATGATTGAAATAGCACCTGAATCAGCAACTGCTGTAGCAACTGCGATTGTACCGCCTGCGAAGTTTTCCCATTCGGAAACACCCATGGGTCCGTTCCAGATGATTGTGCCGCTGCCTTTGATAGCTTCCTGGAATAATTCTCTTGACTTAGGACCGATATCAAGGCCCATCCAACCGTCAGGAATGTTGTCTGAGTCAACAAGCTTGTACTCTGAATCTGCTTTGTATTCTGTTGCAACGATGTTGTCAACGGGAATGAGGAACTTAACACCCTTAGCTTTAGCATCAGCCATCATCTTTTTAGCATCTTCAATTCTGTCTTCTTCACAGATAGAAGTACCGATTGAATAACCGAGAGAAGCCATGAATGTATAAGCCATACCGCCGCCGATGATGAGTGTATCAACTTTGTCGAGTAAGTTTGTGATAACACCGATCTTATCTGAAACCTTAGCGCCGCCTAAGATAGCAACTAAAGGTCTTTTCGGATTAGCAAGAGCGCCGCCCATGAATTCAATTTCCTTCTGGATAAGGAAACCGCAAGCTGAGGGAAGGTATGCAGCAACACCTGCTGTTGAGCACTGTGCGCGGTGAGCTGTACCGAAAGCATCGTTTATAAATACTTCTGCAAGAGAAGCAAATTTCTGTGATAATTCGGGATCGTTCTTTGTTTCAAGCTTTTCAAAACGTACGTTTTCAAGAAGCATTACTTCGCCTTCTTTAAGGTCAGCAGCCAATGCTTTTGCGCTGTCGCCGACAACGTCTTCAGCGAGTTTAACTTCCTGACCGAGAAGCTCAGTGAGTTTCTTAGCAACGGGAGCCATAGAAAACTGGGGATTAACTTCACCCTTCGGTCTGCCGAGGTGAGAGCAAAGGATAACCTTAGCTTTATTTTCTATCAAATATTTGATAGTGTCTAATGAAGCAACAATTCTCTTGTCACTTGTGATTTTGCCGTCTTCGATCGGAACATTGAAGTCGCAACGGACCAAAACTTTTTTGCCGCTTACTTCGATATCCTGTAATGTCTTTTTGTTAAGCTGATTCATGTGATAAACAACCTTTCTTTTTATAATTTTTTTAAGCGTTTATATATACCATTTTATGCCACAAACAGTTTATCACAAAACAGATGTGATTTCAACTGTCAATACCCACAATTAAGAAATGATGACCTGTTAATTTTTTGTCATTCTGACAAAGTGGAATTTATTGAATTGTTTTTTCTTGACTTGACAAATCAATAGGTTTATAATTAAATCCGTAAAATTATAATTGTTATCCGCGGATAGCAGAATTATGTGGAGGTAATGAAAAATGGCAAGAGTTTATAATTTTTCAGCAGGTCCGTCAATTCTTCCGGAATCAGTTCTTAATAAGGCTGCAGAAGAAATGCTTGACTACGAGGGTTCAGGACAGTCCGTAATGGAAATGTCACACCGCTCAAAGACTTACGACAAAATCATCAAGGATGCAGAAGCATTACTTCGTGAAATCATGGGTATTCCCTCAAACTACAAGGTACTTTTCTTACAGGGTGGCGCATCAACACAGTTTTCAGCAATTCCTTTGAACTTCATGAACGGTTCAGGTAAGGCTGACTATGTCATAACAGGCCAGTGGGCAAAGAAGGCTGCTAAAGAAGCTCAGAAATACGGTGATGTTAAAATCATCGCATCATCAGAAGACAAGACCTTCTCCTATATTCCGAAGCTTGACAAATCAACATTCAGACCCGATGCAGACTATTTCTACATCTGCATGAACAATACAATTTACGGTACAGTTTACAAAGAACTTCCCGACACAGGTGATGTTCCGCTTATCGCTGATATTTCTTCATGCGTACTTTCAGAACCCCTTGATGTTTCAAAGTTCGGTATGCTCTATTTCGGTGCACAGAAGAACGTTGCTCCCGCAGGTCTTACAGTATGCATCATCCGTGAAGATTTGCTCGGCAAAGCACGTGATATCACACCCACAATGCTTGACTACAAGATTCATGCTGATGCTGAATCACTTTACAATACACCGCCTTGCTACACAATTTATATCTGCAAACTCGTTCTTGAGTGGATCAAGTCCATCGGCGGAATTGATGCTATCGCAGAAAGAAATCGCAACAAGGCTAAGATTCTTTATGATTTCCTTGACAGCAGCAAAATGTTCAAGGGTACAGTAGTTGCTGAAGACCGTTCACTCATGAATGTTCCCTTCGTAACAGGTAACGATGAGCTTGATGCTAAATTCGTTAAGGCTGCGACAGAAGCAGGCTTCGTAAACCTCAAGGGACACAGAAGTGTCGGTGGTATGCGTGCTTCTATCTACAATGCTATGCCCACAGAAGGCGTTGTTGCATTGGTTGACTTCATGAAGAAGTTTGAAGAAGAAAATTCATAATATTTTTACCGAAAGGGTTGTTAAATATGTATCAGATTTTAACTCTCAATAAAATCGCAAAAATCGGTCTTGATAAATTTTCTGCAGACTATGTTTGCGGTGATGATATCCAGAATCCCGACGCTATAATGGTTCGTTCAGCAGTTATGCACGATATGGAGCTTTCAGCTTCAACATTGGCTATTGCCCGTGCAGGTGCAGGTGTTAATAACATTCCGCTTGATAAGTGTGCTGAACAGGGTATTGTAGTTTTCAATACTCCCGGTGCTAACGCAAACGCAGTTAAAGAACTTGTTATCCTCGGTATGCTCTTAGCATCAAGAAAAGTTGTTGATGCAATTGACTGGTGCAAAGGTCTTGCAGGTGAAACAGGCGTTGCAAAGACAGTTGAAAAAGGTAAGTCTGCTTATGCAGGTCCCGAAATCAAGGGCAAGACATTAGGTGTTATCGGTCTTGGTGCTATCGGTCTTTTAGTTGCTAATGCAGCTATTGATCTTGGCATGGATGTTAACGGTTATGACCCATTCTTGTCAGTCAAGGGCGCACACGCTCTCAATGCAAAAGTTGAAATCACAGCTGATATGGCTGAAATTTTTGCAAACTGCGATTATATCTCAGTTCACGTTCCGCTTAACGATCAGACAAGAGGTCTTGTAAACAAAGATACAATCGCTACAATGAAAGACGGTGTCCGTATCCTCAACTTCGCAAGAGGTGAGCTTGTTGACACAGCAGACATCATTGAAGCACTTGACAGCGGTAAGGTTGCTTCTTATGTTGTTGACTTCCCGACAGACGGCATCATCGGTGCAAAGGGCGTTATTGCTATTCCTCACCTTGGCGCTTCTACTCCTGAGTCAGAAGATAATTGTGCTGTTATGGCTGCTGAAGAAATCAGAGCATATCTTGAAAACGGTTCAATCATCAACTCAGTTAATATGCCTTGTGTAACACTTGGTAAGTTCACAGCTAAGAGAGTTTGCGTAATTCATAAGAAAGATGCTCTTTCAGCAGTTACAGAAGCTTTGAAGAATGCTGATTCAATCACAAGCAACACAAGAGGAGATTATTCCTACACAGTTGCAGATATGGCTGAAGCAGTTTCTCTTGACGGAATTGACGGCGTAATCAAAGTACGCGTACTCGGCTAATTCTAATTAAAAATAAAACACGTGTAAAGCTTAACTTGTTGGCTTTACACGTGTTTTTTGTTTTTATATCCTTGACTGCACAGTAATAGTACTTTGCTTACTGCCACATCAATCATCGCTTTTTAAAATAAGTTTGTTAATTTTTTCAGCACTCCAAAGAGCAGTTTCATTGATTGAAATTTTGCCATTTTTAGAATAAATAATAAGCTCTGCTTTATCCGTGCTGTTATCTACAACCCACATAACATCAGATATTTTCAAAAGCTTTGACAGGTTATCAAGTGATTTATAATATCGACTAACGATTTTGTCTTTTGGTACATCATGCCCACCGTTTTTTACTCGCTCTGCAACTCTCAATACATTTATCTGAGGGTTAGCTGTCAAAACAAAAACGACTTCTATTTGATAACCGGATACCTTTGCGTTTTTCAGAAGTTCAACATTACGGGGAGACGACAGCACAGTTTCAAATGTGAAATCACGATTATTTTTAACTGCATTCTCACGAAGTGCGGTTGCATACTGCGCTGCTTCTAAATCGGAGAAGCCTTTTTGCTTTTTTATATCATCGGCATTTATATATTCACCAACAATATCAAAGCCTTTTGTTACAGTAGATTTACCGGAACCGTTTGGTCCGGCAAATACTAAAACTATCGGTTTATTATCCATTATTTAATCTCCAATGTTAAAACCTAAACTTTTCTGTTATCAATTGCAGATTGAACTCGACTCATAAATTCATCTTCAGACATATCATAAGTAGTTTTCTTTGGTGTATCTGCAACTGAAATTTCAAAAGGAATAGCCTTGGTTTGTACAACCTTTTTGAAAAACATATTGACTGCAGTTGAAGCATCCATGCCGAACATTTCAAATAATTTCAAAGCTTCCTCTTTTGCAGTTTCATCAACAGTTAAATTGATTCTTGCAGTTGCCATAATATAATCTCCTTTTATTAGAAATAATTCTTTTTACACTATCATCATACAACATTATGCGAGAATTGTCAACAGTTATGCACGAAATTACACATATATTTAAAATAAATGTGCATATATAATAATTCTGTCGGAAAAGAATAATTTAAACTCCACCTGCATAATAATTTTGTGAGGTGGAGTTTTTATGTTTGTGTTTTCTTTTAAATCATCAAAGACAAAATTATTTGTAATCGGTCTTATAGCAGCTTTAGTGTTGGGTGTCATTATATTCTTTGCGTCGGGGAGAAGTAAGGTGGTAACCAATGATTCGGGAATAAGCCTTAAAGCGTCTGATTCGGCAGAGAGAGTAAGCTTCTTATCTCAATTCGGTTGGAAATTTGACGAAGACCCCGTTGAAATATGTGAGGTTATAATTCCCACAGAATTTGATAAAACATACGAAGAATACAATGCCATACAAAGAGAACAGGATTTTGACTTGGAAAAATATAAGGGCAAGAGAGTAAAAAGATATACCTATGAAATAAAAAATTACCCTGACTATTCCGCAGACAGCGGCTTCATCAGGGCAAATATATTGGTTTTTGAAGGACTTGTAATAGGCGGAGATGTTTCATCGTTAGAGCCAAACGGATTTCAGCAAGGTCTTGACTATCCGACAAGTCCGAATAAAAAATATTAGAACTCAAAATCTACCGCAACTCTGTCGAGTCTTACTGATTTGACAAATGCGGAGATTTTTTTATGCTCAGGGTGATTTTTATATCTGTCAAGTGCCTCCATATCTTCGTAAACACCGATGAGTGCCATGTCAAAAGACATTTCAGAATGAAGAATATCCTTGCCGATTTCAAGAGATTTGATTTCAGGGACAACACCTACAAGGTTTTCAAGGCGTTCTTTAACGATCGCCATGTTTTCTTCTTTTGTGTGACCTTCTGCCTCGTCTTTAAATTTCCACATTACAATATGCTTAATCATTTTAACTACCTCACTTTATTCAAATAATTCTGTACTGAAATATCTTTCTCCTGTATCAGGAAGAATAGTAACAATTCTGTGACCTTTTCCGAGTTCTTTAGCCATATGAATAGCGGCGGCAACATTTGAACCGCTTGAAATACCGCACATAATACCTTCCTCACGGGCAAGGCGTTTAGCTGTGAGTAAAGCTTCTTCGTCACTTATGATGCAGATTTTATCATAAATTTCGGTATTGAGGTTATCGGGAATAAGTCCGTCACCAATGCCCATCTGAAGATGTGTGCCGATACTACCGCCTGAAAGAATTGCCGCATTTTCAGGTTCAACTGCCCAGATTTTAATATCGGGATGCTGACTTTTTAAAACCTCGCCGATACCTGAAAGTGTACCGCCTGTGCCGACACCTGAACAGAATCCGTGAATGGGGCCGCCAACCTGTTCGAGAATTTCCAAAGCTGTGTGGTACTTGTGTACCAAGGGATTATTTTTATTTGTAAATTGCTGAGGAACATAGACATTTTTATCTTCTTCCTGCATTCTCAAAGCGGTGTTAAGACACTCCTCAATACATTTGCCGATATCACCGTCATCGTGAATAAGAATAACCTCTGCGCCGTAATGCTTTACAAGTTTGCGGCGTTCTTCACTTACTGAGTCGGGCATAATGATTTTTACCTTGTAGCCCTTTACCGCACCGACTAAAGCAAGACCGATGCCTTGATTTCCGCTTGTGGGTTCTACAATGATTGTATCTTTATTTATAAGACCTGCTTTTTCTGCTTCAACGAGCATATTATATGCAGTTCTTGTTTTAACAGAGCCGCCGATATTTACACCCTCATATTTTACAAGGATTTCCGCAGAATCCGAGTCTGTCATTTTGTTGAGTC
>JAFRZS010000192.1 GCA_017442445.1 Clostridia bacterium | reverse complement strand
GAATATCATCGGTCTTGAAAGTAAAGCATACTCAAAAATAACAGAGGAATAGTCACTTATAAGAATATCGGCAGAACACAAAGCGGTATCAATATCCGTGGTTTTTGAAATATTTATAACGAAATCATCATCGTCAATGCTGAAGCTTTTAGCTGTGAGGGGATGAAGTTTTAAAAGCAGAACATAATCGTCCGAAAGATTTTTTCTCATATCCTCAATATCCAGTCGGTTATCCATATAAGATTCAATGAGGCTGTTACCTCTGAAGGTCGGAGCATAGAGGATAACCTTTTTATTTTTGATTGCGGGATATTTTTCTTCAAGCAGTTTTCTTTGAGAAGAAACAAAGCTTTCATCAAAATACACATCAGTACGCGGAGTGCCTAGAGCCTTTACAACAGATTGCTCACAGTTGAAAGCCTCTGCATAGCAGGGTATTACAGTTTCAGCTGAAACACTTACTAAAGTATAAGTATTGTGAAGCGGAAAAGTATTTGCATCTTTTCTTGAGGCACCCCATTTTTTATCAATAGTGGAATGACCCCATTTCTTGAAAGCTCCGCAGGCGTGCCACACCTGTACGACCTGAGTTTCTTTCCTGCTTTTGTGACAGTAAACAGGCTGAAATGTATCGGAAACGAAAACACAGTGCGCTTTAGCGTAATATTTCTGAAATCTTATTGAATCAATCAGCTCTTTGAGCCTTGATGTATAATTTCCGAAAACCATACAGTTATATCCGTCAGCCTTCATTTTGTCATAAATCGGTTTTAAGTTGTCGGGAAATGATTTATAATTACCATTGAAGCCAAAAAGGATAAGCTTTTTATCAACGGACTTTTTTGAATACAGATTAAAAACAACGGGGCAGAGGAAATTGAAAATAAATCGTCTGAGTAAAAGTTTTAATTTGCTCATGAGAACACCTCTTTCAGAATAAAAGAAAAAGAGACCGTCCGCAGACGGTCTCATCAGCTCTGTTAATCAGATAGCACGAGTGACCTTACCGGAACGCAAGCAACGTGTGCAAGCGTGAACACGGCAGGGTGTTCCGTTAACGATAGCCTTTACTCTCTTTACATTGGGCTTCCATGTTCTGTTGGAACGTCTGTGCGAGTGAGAAACCTTGATACCAAAAGAAACATCTTTACCACAAAATTCGCATTTTGCCATAATTTCGGCACCTCCTTACGAACCACTTAATGATTTAGTTACTAAACAACAAGAGATATAATAACAGATATTTTGCAATATTGCAAGAACTTTTTAAAAATTTTTTATTTTTACTTTAAAAAAGTTGATTTTTATAGTATAATAAGGTATAATAATCCGTAACGAACATTTGTACACAATATTTTAACGGAGGAATTTAACATGGCAGATAAGAAAAAAGCACTTGAAACTGCACTTTTGCAGATTGAAAAACAGTACGGTAAAGGCGCAATTATGCGTCTTGGTGAAAGTAATGAAATGAGTGTTGAGGCTATTCCGACAGGCTCGGTGGCGCTTGATGCGGCAACAGGTATCGGCGGAGTACCGAAGGGACGTATTATAGAAATCTACGGTCCCGAGTCATCAGGTAAAACAACACTTGCATTACATATAGTTGCAGAAGCACAGAAAATGGGCGGCGACGCAGCATTCATTGATGCCGAACATGCGCTCGATCCTGTTTATGCTGAAAATCTCGGTGTTGATGTTGACTCACTTTTGGTATCACAGCCCGATAACGGTGAACAGGCATTGGAAATTGCGGAAGCTCTCACTCGTTCAGGTGCTATTGATGTTATCGTAGTTGACTCAGTTGCGGCATTGGTACCCAAAGCTGAAATTGAAGGTGACATGGGTGACTCTCATGTTGGTCTTCATGCAAGACTTATGTCACAGGCATTGAGAAAACTTGCAGGTGCAATTGCAAAATCCAATACAGTTATTATATTTATCAACCAGCTTCGTGAAAAGGTTGGTGTCGTTTACGGAAATCCCGAAGTTACAACAGGCGGACGAGCACTTAAATTCTACGCATCTATGAGAATGGATGTTCGCAGAATTGAACAGCTCAAAGGCGCAGGTAATGAATTTATCGGTTCAAGAACAAGAGTTAAGATTGTTAAGAACAAGGTTGCACCTCCGTTCAAAGAGGCTGAATTTGATATCATGTACGGTGAAGGTATATCCAAAGAAGGCGAACTTCTTGATATGGGTATCAAGCTCAATGTTGTTCAGAAAAGCGGTTCATGGCTCTCTTACGGCGCAGAGCGTCTCGGACAGGGCCGTGACAGAGTTAAGGAATTACTCAAAAATGACCCCGAGCTTATGGCAAGAATTGAAAAGGATATCAAAGATGCAACTTCAAAACTTGCCGCTAAAGAAAAGGATTTAGCAGACGAGGCTGCAAAGAAAGCAGCTCCTGTTGATGTACCGAGAAGAGAAATTAAATCTACAATTGATATAGATGTTGAGGACTGATTGAATGATAATCACCGCAAAAAAGGGAAAAGCCGATAAAATACATATAAGCGTTGACGGTGAATATTCAATGACCGTCGATGCGGTGTATTGGTATTCTCTCGGAATTTCATCGGGCGATGAAATAGACGGTGATGAGTTTGAAATACTCAGAAATAAAGTAGAATCACGAAGGGCATTCAATAATGCTCTGGACATTCTTTCAAGACGCGCCCACTCCAGAGTTGAGTTAATAAGAAAGCTTCGCAGAAAATATTCAGAAGAAGCTGTCAATACCGCACTTGAAAGGGTTGAAGAACTCGGATATATAGATGATGAAAAGTTTGCAGAGGATTATGCACAGCATCTTTATGAAGTAAAACACATGGCACCGTATGCTATATCTAAAGAGTTAATGCTTAAAGGTGTTGACAGAGATATCGTCAGCCGTGTTGTTGATGAGATTGAATTTGATCCGCAAGAGGAAATTCGCGAAATACTTGAGAAGAAATATGCAGGTTGCCTTAATGATGAAAAGCAGACAAGGAAAGCTTATAATGCATTGGTAAGACTTGGCTATAGATATTCGGATATTATCAGTGTTTTGCGTTTGTACAGTGAAGGAGAATTATAATGTCATATACAGTAGGACTTATATCGTTAGGTTGTCCCAAAAATCAGGTAGATGCCGAAATGATACTTGCATCATTGGAAGCGGCGGGATTTCAGATTGTTGATTATGTTGACGGCGCAGATGCCGTAATAATCAACACCTGCGGTTTTATAGACGATGCAAAAAAAGAAGCTATTGAGAACATTCTTGATATGGGTGAACTCAAAAAAGAAGGCATTATCAAAAAGGTAATAGTAACGGGTTGTCTTGCTGAAAGATATCACGGTGAAATTATGAATGAGATGCCCGAAATTGATGCAGTTGTCGGTATCGGTGCAAACGGTGATATCGCTGACATATGCAAAAGGGTAATAGAAGGGGAGAAGATTTCCGTATTCCCTGAGAAAGAAAAACTTCCTCTTGAAGGTCAGAGATTATTGACAACACCTGAGCATTGGGCATATATTAAAATAGCCGAAGGTTGCTCCAACAGATGCTCATATTGTGCGATTCCCGATATCAGAGGTGATTTCCGTTCAAGACCGATGGAAAGCATAATTGAAGAAGCAACACAACTTGCAATTTCCGGTGTAAAGGAATTGGTGGTTGTTGCTCAGGATACCACACGATACGGTGAGGATTTATACGGAGAGCTTAAATTACATGAGCTTTTAAAACAAATGTGTGAGATTGACGGAATAGAATGGATAAGGCTTTTATACTGTTATCCTGAAAGAATTACAGACGAACTTTTGGACACAATGGCATCACAGGAAAAAATTGTTCATTATTTTGACTTGCCAATTCAGCACGCAGATGATAAAATCTTAAAGGCGATGAATCGCAAGAGCACAAATGAAAGTCTTTATGCTGTTTTAGACAGAATCAGAGAAAAAATTCCTGATATAGCAATCAGAACTACTGTTATGACGGGTTTCCCCGGTGAAGATGAAGATGCATTCAACTGTCTTGCAGAGTTTGTAGCAGACGGAAAGTTTACACATTTAGGTTGCTTTACATTCTCGCCTCAGGAAAATACACCTGCGGCAAATATGGATTATCAGGTTTCAGAAAAACTCAAAATGCGCAGAGCAGAGATTATTATGGAACAGCAGATGAGAATAGTGGAGAGAAACAACAGCGAAAAAATAGGTTCTGTTTTAAAGGTCATGGTTGAAGGCTATGACGGATATACGGATACGTATTACGGACGTTCTTATATGGATGCTCCCGAAATTGACGGAAATATATTCTTCACAAGTGACGATAACCTTAATGAAGGCGATTTTGTGCTTGTTGAAGTAAAAGGTATCAGTGATACGTATGACTTACTCGGAGAAATGATATAAAATTTGGAGGACTTTTATGAACACACCTAACAAGCTTACAATTTTCAGAATTATTCTGACACCCATTTTCCTTGCGGCGTTACTCATTCAGTTCCCGCAGCATTATCTTGTTGCAACAATCTTATTCATAATTGCATCAGTTACTGATCTTATAGACGGTAAAATGGCAAGGAAATATAACCTTATCACAACACTCGGAAAGCTTCTTGATCCCCTTGCTGACAAGGTATTGGTAACAGCCGCATTACTTGCATTTATAAAACTCGGATTATGTGATGTCTGGGCGGTAATGATAATACTTGCAAGAGAGTTTTTGATTACATCAATCAGAATGGTTGCAACAACACAGGGAGTGGTAATTCCTGCAAATATCTACGGTAAAGTCAAGACAGTATTACAGATGGTTGCAATTATAACAATCCTCAGCCTTTCATGGTTAACAGGTCTTTTGGCAGACTTCAATGTATTGCCTGTATTTATATCCCAGAACATCTGGATTTTGTATGAAGTGCTCATCTGGGCAGCTACTCTTATGACAATTATTTCGGGTGTTATTTACATCAAGGAT
>JAFRZS010000191.1 GCA_017442445.1 Clostridia bacterium | reverse complement strand
GTAGGATCTTCACTTCCTCTTACTGCTCTGCCTTCGCTTTTAAGCTTTGATGTTGCAATTTCGTAAATCTTACGATCCTTGAATTCCTGAGCCTTACCTTCGTTCCAGTTCTGAACGGGACGGTAATAGCCTGTGATACGGCTGTAAACTTCTGTCTTTTCGCCGCATTCGGGACACTCATAAACCTCGCCTACAATATAACCGTGGTTCTTACATACTGAATATGTCGGTGAAAGTGTGTAGTAAGGAAGCTTGTAGTTTTCTGCAATCTTTCTTACAAGCTTTGCAGCTGATTCCCATGTGGGAAGCTTTTCACCTAAGAATGCATGGAATACAGTACCTGATGTGTAACGTGTCTGTAAATCATCCTGGATATCAAGTGCTTCAAATATATCATCTGTATATCCGACAGGAATATGTGAGCTGTTTGTATAATAAGGTTCGCCGTCTGTACCTGTTGAAGCATTGATGATGTCGGGATATCTCTTAAGGTCATGCTTAGCAAGACGGTAAGTTGTTGACTCAGCCGGAGTAGCTTCAAGGTTGTAAAGGTCGCCGTATTTTTCCTGATAGTCAGAAAGTCTTTCACGCATATGATCAAGAACTTCCTGTGTGAATTTCTGTGCTTCTTCGTTTGTGAGGTCTTTGCGGATCCATTTTGCATTTCTGCAAGCTTCGTTCATGCCGACAAGACCGATTGTTGAGAAGTGGTTATCGAATGAACCGAGATATCTCTTTGTATAGGGATAAAGACCTTCTTCAAGAAGTTTACCGATAATAGTTCTCTTGATCTTGAGTGAACGTGCGGCAATATCCATCATCTTATCAAGACGCTGATAGAAATCTGCTTCGTTCTCAGCAAGGTAAGCAATTCTGGGCATATTGATTGTAACAACACCTACAGAACCTGTGCTTTCACCGCTTCCGAAGAAACCGCCTGATTTCTTTCTTAACTCTCTGAGGTCAAGACGAAGTCTGCAGCACATACTACGAACATCACTGGGTTCCATATCACTGTTAATGTAGTTTGAGAAATAGGGTGTGCCGTATTTTGATGTCATTTCAAAGAGAAGCTTGTTGTTCTCTGTTTCAGACCAGTCAAAATCACTTGTGATTGAATATGTCGGAATCGGATACTGGAAGCCTCTGCCGTTAGCATCGCCTTCGATCATGATCTCGATGAATGCCTTGTTGATCAGGTCCATTTCTTTCTTGCAATCTTTGTACTTGAAGTCCATTTCCTTACCGCCTACGATTGCAGGAAGCTCTGCAAGGTCAGCAGGTACTGTCCAGTCAAGAGTAATGTTAGAGAACGGTGCCTGTGTACCCCAACGGCTCGGAGTGTTAACGCCGAAAATAAAGGACTCAATACATTTCTTTACCTGTTCATATGACAAGTTATCAACCTTTACAAAAGGTGCGAGGTATGTGTCAAATGATGAGAATGCCTGAGCACCTGCCCATTCATTCTGCATAATACCCAAGAAGTTTACCATCTGGTTGCAAAGTGTTGCAAGGTGACTTGCGGGTGAAGATGTAATCTTTCCGGGAATACCGCCTAAACCTTCCTGAATCAACTGCTTCAGTGACCAACCTGCACAGTAGCCTGTGAGCATTGAAAGGTCATGAATGTGCAAATCTGCATTTCTGTGTGCATTTGCAATTTCTTCATCATAGATTTCTGACAGCCAATAGTTTGCTGTGATTGCACCTGAGTTGCTGAGAATAAGTCCGCCGACTGAATATGTTACTGTTGAGTTTTCCTTAACTCTCCAGTCTGTAAGATGTACATAGCTGTCAACAAGATCTTTATAATCAAGAATTGTTGACTTCATGTTACGGATTTTTTCACGCTGTTTTCTGTAAAGGATATATGTCTTTGCAACATCTGCATATCCTGCCTGTACAAGTACAGATTCAACGCTGTCCTGAATGTCTTCAACGCTTACCTGTCCGTTAACAATCTTGTTTTCGTAGTCAGCTGTAACTTTAAGTGCAAGGAAATCAATAATATTGGGGTTATACTGTTTGTTTAAAGCTTCAAAAGCCTTTGTGATAGCAACACTGATTTTTGAAATATCAAAATCAACAACTTTGCCATCGCGTTTAATTACTTCATACATAAGTCTTTTCTCCTCAATTTATTTTATAAAATTATTGTGTGCATTTAGTATTGTAGCAACAAATCTTGTGTTTGTCAATACTAAATGCACAATATCTTGTAAATATTTTATTTTAACCACACTATATATGGGTTTTATATTCCTCTTATATCAACTTTGCCACAATATTGAGCCATAATTTGTGCATATTGCTCTAAATCTGTCTTATCGGGAGAGGACAAACCTTTGCAAATTACATCTTCAGAGTCAATGAAGCACTGTAAAAAATATTTCGGCGCACCTTTTAACCACTCGCCTATCTCGTAAAAATCACTTTTTTCGTGAAAATCTTTTACAACCGTTGTTCTGAATTCAAAATCAACAACTCCGCTTTTTAAAAATTCAACACTTTCTATTATGGGTGCAACATCAAAATTTTCAATTCCGACAGTCTGAGGATATTTTTTCAAAGAATTTTTGATATCCATAGCCACACAGTCAACAAGTTTTTCATCAACTGCTTTTTTAAGCTTTTCAGGATATGCTCCGTTTGTGTCAAACTTTACGCTGTAACCTAATGCCTTAATTTCTCTGAGAAAATCAAAAATATCAGGCTGTAAAAGAGGCTCTCCTCCGCTGACACATACTCCGTCAAGGATACCTTTTCGTTTTTTCAGGAAAGCAAAGAATGTGTCTGTGCTGATTTCTTCTGTTTCCGATAAATCAACAACTAACCCTGCATTCTGACAAAACGGACAACGGAAATTACACCCTCCGGTAAATACTGTACACGCAACTTTACCGGGGTAGTCAAGTAATGTAGTTTTCTGTAAACCGCATAATTTCATTAAAATTCTCCATAAAATATAAATTCAATATGATTTTATCACATAATAAAGTAAATGACACGAGATCGCGAGATAAAATCCATTTTTTTTCGAGTAAACATCATTAAAATTCTGCACAAAATGTAACAAAATATAATACTTGAAAAATTTTTAGCACTATAGTATAATATTACACTATCAATAGAAATATTTAAAATAATATTTTTTTCGAGGTGAAGATATATGGAAATTCAGTTGCAAGAACTTATTGACCGTATCAAAAAAGACGGTGCAGAAGCTGCAGAAGCAGAAGCTAACGCTATAATTGACTCTGCAAAAGCGGAAGCTGAAAAAATTGTTTCAGACGCAAAGGCGGAAGCTGAGAAAATTTTACTCAACGCTAAAACCGAAAACGATAGAATGGTTAAATCAAGTGAAGATGCCATTCGTCAAGCGGGAAGAAATATCCTTATTTCGTTCAGAGAAAGCGTTGCAAGAGAGTTAAAATCTCTCATGGGTAAGAAACTCAGCGCTGTATGCTCATCTGATGACTTTTCACAGCTTATAATTAAAACTGTCGAATGTTGGGCAAAAAATCCCGACACAGATGACCTTTCTGT
>JAFRZS010000190.1 GCA_017442445.1 Clostridia bacterium | reverse complement strand
TATAACCTTCCCAGGTCATAAATCCGATAAGTGCGTTCTTACCTAAGCTGATTTCACCCATATCTGTTGCGGGACCGTCAGCGATAACCTCACCTGCTTCAACTCTCTGACCTTTTTCAACAACAGGTCTCTGGTTGATACATGTGCCCTGGTTGGAGCGCATGAACTTGATGAGCTCATATGTGTCAATGTGTCCGTCATCTGCTGCAATTTCAATCTTGTTTGCGCTTACTTTGAGGACTTTACCTGCGCGTTTTGCAACTACTGCTACACCTGAGTCAACAGCTGCCTTATATTCCATACCTGTACCAACTATAGGTGCAGTGGGTTTGAGAAGCGGAACTGCCTGACGCTGCATGTTTGAACCCATCAAGGCTCTGTTAGCATCGTCGTTTTCAAGGAAGGGAATCATCGCAGTAGCAACGGATACAACCATCTTCGGTGAAACGTCCATGTAATCTGCCTTTGAACCTTCAACCTCAAGGAATTCGTCGCGATGACGAGCAACAACTCTGGGATTCTTGAAGTAGCCTTCTTCGTCAAGGGGTTCGTTAGCCTGAGCAACAACATAGTTATCTTCAACATCAGCTGTCATGTAGTCAACCTCGTTGAGAACTCTGCCTGTTTCTTTGTCAATGCGTCTGAAGGGTGCTTCAATGAAGCCGTATTTATTGATTCTTGCAAATGTTGCAAGATAGGAAATCAAACCGATGTTCGGACCTTCGGGAGTTTCAATAGGACACATGCGTCCGTAGTGGCTGTAGTGAACGTCACGAACTTCAAATCCTGCTCTGTCTCTTGAAAGACCGCCGGGACCGAGAGCAGAAAGACGGCGCTTATGTGTAAGCTCTGCCAAGGGGTTAGTCTGATCCATGAACTGTGACAACGGTGAAGAACCGAAGAATTCTTTAATTGCCATCAGTACGGGTCTTATATTGATAAGTGACTGAGGAGTAATCTTTCCTTCCTCGTCCTGTGCCTGAAGAGTCATTCTTTCGCGGACAACCTTTTCCATTCTGGTAAGACCGATACGGAACTGGTTCTGTAAAAGTTCGCCTACGCAACGGATACGACGGTTACCGAGATGGTCGATATCGTCAAGTGTACCTACTCCGTTTGCAAGACAGTTAAGGTAGTTGATTGATGCAAAAATATCATCAACAATGATGTGCTTCGGAATAAGATCATCACAACGAGCTGCAAGTTCAGCATAAAGTGCATCTTTATCATCACCGCAAGTATCAAGTACTTCGCGTAAAATTTCAAATCTTACATTCTCATTGATGCCGATTTCGTCGAGTTCGTCTTCTGTGAACATGGGAAGGAATTCTCTGAAATCTACCATGCCGTTTGATACAACTCTGACTATTTTGTCACCGACTTTTACATCAGCAGTTTTTACACCTGCCTGTTCAATCATCTTAGCTTTTTCAGCTGTGATGATTTCATCGGGTTCTGCAAGAATTTCGCCTGTTGTGGGGTCAACGATTATATCAGCGAGTGTCTGTCCTGCAAGGCGCTGAGAAATAGCAAGTTTCTTATTATATTTATATCTGCCCACTCTTGATATATCATATCTGTGGGGATCAAAGAACAATCCGTTGATGTGTGCCTGTGATGTTTCAAGTGTTGCAGGTTCACCCGGACGGAACTTCTTGTAAACTTCCATGAGTGCTTCTTCTGTGTTGCAAGTCTCGTCTTTTTCAAGAGTTGCATTGATACGGTCATCGTCACCGAAGAAATCACGAATTTCTTCATTAGAGCTCAAGCCCATAGCTCTGATAAATGTTGTGATATGAATTTTACGGTTTTTGTCTATACGGACATAATAAATATCGTTTACATCTGTTTCATATTCAAGCCATGCACCTCTGTTAGGAATAACAGTAGATGTGAAAAGCTCTTTACCTGTCTTATCATGAGTCATGTCATAATATGCGCCGGGAGAACGAACAAGCTGTGAAACAATAACACGCTCTGCACCGTTGATAACAAAGGTACCGCTTTCAGTCATAATCGGGAAATCTCCCATATAGACTTCGCTCTCTTTAATTTCGCCTGTTTCCTTGTTGATAAGTCTTGCAACAACTCTTACGGGAGCCGCATAAGTTGTTTCTCTCTCTTTACATTCTTCAACACTGTACTTCGGCTTGTCATCCATGCTGTAATCAATAAAGTCAAGAATCCAGTTTCCTGTGTAGTCTTTGATTTCAGCAAGATCGCGGAAAACTTCTTTGAGGCCTTTTTCGAGGAACCATCTGTATGACTCCTTCTGGATCTCAATAAGGTTTGGCATTTCCATAACCTCGTTGATCTTTCCGAAACTCATACGGGTCGTTTTACCGTGTTTTACCTCTTTTACGTTTACCATAGGCTCTGATCACTCCGTTCATTTTTTTCTTCCGTAAGACAAGAGAATTTTCCTGAATCGGAACATTTTTTTGAAGCAAAAAAGCTTCTTTTTTGGACTTTATGCATAAATTAGAAAATACTGAAGGGTACACTACAGCATTTTAATACATCTTTGCATTATACACGGTCTTAATCAAGATGTCAAGACCTATTTTGAAACTTTTTCAAAATATTTTCAGCAGTATCAAAAGCACATTTTTACCACTGTGCCGCGCGGGTAAAAGAAAGCTTTGCCTTCGTAATGCAGAATGCAGAGTGCAGAACGCAGAATTATGGGTGGGTTTCACCCACACCCGATTTTAACTGACCGAAGGACATAATAACTTTGCTTTGCAAATCATAACGATACGAAGTATCTCATAACTGATAACTGATTGTTTTTGATATCATGATATCATGATATCAAAACACATAAAAAAATAACCTGCCGATTTCTCGACAGGTTTGACAAAAATATCATATTAAAT
>JAFRZS010000189.1 GCA_017442445.1 Clostridia bacterium | reverse complement strand
GTATGCTGATCCTTGTTCTATGCTTCGAGCAACTGTTATGATGCTTTCACACATCGGTTATCAGGAAAAGGCTGATTTACTTGAAAAAGCTCTTGATATCTGTATGTATGAAGAAAAGAAGCTCACAATCACAGGTCGTGACACAGGCTGCACATGCAGTGAATTCGGCGACTATGTAATGGAAACCGTAAGAGGTGTTGTTGGTGAGTAACGGTAAGATATCCATGTCCGTTATTAAGAGACTTCCGAGATATTACAGATTTCTCGGTGAACTCAAAAAAAGCGGTAAATTGATAATTTCATCTAACGAGCTTTCAATGAGAATGAAGCTTACTGCTTCTCAGATTCGTCAGGATCTCAATTGCTTCGGTGGATTCGGTCAGCAAGGTTACGGTTATAATGTTGAACAGCTTTATATTGAAATAGGCAAAATCTTAGGTGTTGACCGCACTTGTAAAACAATACTTGTAGGCGCAGGTAATCTCGGTAAGGCTATCGCTTCTCATATGTCTTTTGAATCAAGAGGATTTTCACTGACAGGTATTTTTGACAGCAATAAAGAGTTAATCGGCACAACACTTAAAGACATTGAGATTTTTGATATTGACAAGCTTGATGAGTTTTGCCTTGAGAATAAACCTGAGGTTGCGGTGCTTTGTATCCCCTCCTCTGTCGCATCAACAATAGTTGATAAGCTTATTGATCTCGGTATAACAGGCTTCTGGAATTTTACACACTTTGATATCGCAGCTAAATATCCTGAAGTTACGGTTGAAAATGTTCATCTTAATGATTCTCTTATGACTTTGAGTTATCAGATGAAAAATAAGTAAGAAAAAAATCCGTTCGTGTTGAACGGATTTTTTAATGCAGAATGCAGAACTTTCGTTTAGCGTTTTGCATTTAGTACTTAGCGTTAAAAGAAGTCAGTTGCAAATTGCAACTGACTTCTTTACTAATTTGCTTTATGCCAGCATATCTGCTACTGTGTAAGTTTCAGTTTCGCCGTAGGTTATTGTACCGTCAAGGTTTACTACGAATGAGATTACTTCAAATGCTGCGTTTTCGGGAAGATTTTTTACTGTGTATGTGAGGATATATTTCATATCTTCGTCACCAGTGATATCTGCTGCTGTGAGTTTCTTACCGCCTGCTACAATTGAGTTGTAAACTGTTTTTGAAATCTTGGTTGTGGTCTGTTCTTTGTTATTTGCATTTGTGATAACAAAGCCGACTTCCTTGTAATTGAGAGAATCAACACATGCTACAAATCTGATCTGACTTCCGTCTGCATTTGTCTGTGCATTCAATGAGGGTTTAAAGGCTTCTTCGGGTTTTTCAAACTCATAACCGCAATCGTAGTCACATTTGTAGTCACAGTCTTCGTCCTTATGGTCGGTTGAAGGTATTTCTTTTTCATCTGTTGCAATACTACAAATATCACATTTTGCCGTTGCTATACCTGTTTCCGTGCAAGTAGGAGCAGTTGTTTCAACATAGTTTGTGAATGAGTGATTGCAAGTAACTGTCCATGTGCCATTGTCATTTTCGGTTATATCACAGCCCTCGGCTACATATTTTGAGGGGTTTTCGTGAAATTCACCGCCATAGATATCAAATGTACCACCAAAAGTATATTCCTTTCCATAAAATGTACCGCCATTGATGATTAAACTTCCCGATGTCCAAATTTCACTTTGGAATTCACCACCATTTATAACTGCTTTACCCTCATCCAAAACATTAAAATTAGTGAATGCACCGCCATTGATAACAGCATTTCCACTAAAAACATCAACAGCAAGTGCTACATTAGTGTCACAGATAAAATTACCTGCATCTATTGTTAGACTACCACCTTCAACACGAAGACAAGGACTAACGCTACTTGCCGTTGAATCAATAGTACCATTTATACCACTATCTTTTATTGTAAGGTTACCATTTACATTAATAATTTCATAATTAAAGCCAGGAGCAGTTGTAATAGTATTTCCGTTTAAGTCAAGCACAGCAGTAATATTTTCAGGCACTGCAGTTAGAACCGTAGTGTCATCTCTTATGATGTCAGCACCCAAAATAATATTTCCACCTGCTGTTAAGGCAGTTTCAAGACCTGCAAAAGTGTAAACTGTGTATGTGTCGGTTGCTTCATCGTAGGTGTAATCTTCAGCCGCAAAGGCAAAGGGAATTGTTGCTGCAATCATTAAGACTGCAAGGATGATTGATAATGTTTTCTTTAAAGTTTTCTGCATAGTTTTTCCTCCTTTAAATTTTTATGCAAAACAAAACCGCCAAGTCCGCAAAAAGCGAACCTGAACGGTTAATTAACTAATATTAAATTGCGTGCGGAATTTACAGGATAGTTATACCCTGTGTGTCTGTCTGTCAAGATTATCACAAACTTCATAAAAACAGTCAACCCTTTCCGCTAATTTAAAGTACTAAGTATTAAACGTCGGAGACACTGCGTTCTGCGTTTTGTGTTCAGCACTTAATTTGTATGTATTATATACAAATTAAGTGCTTTTGTCAAGTGTTTTAGTTGTTTTCTACAATGTAGTCGTAGGTTTTGCCTTGGAATCTGCGTGTTAATTTTATGCTTTTCCATTCATCAGGCATGCAGGGTTTTACTGTTTTGATTCCGTCAACAGTTGCCATAATACCTGTCATATGCTCCAACACTACCCATACAAGCCAAGCAACCGTACCTGTTCCGTAGTTGTTACTTGTTCTGCCGTAGTTATCGCCTTCAAGTGTGAAGTAATAATTCGGAATGAAAGTCGGAAGCTGTTTGTTCTGTTCTGTGGGATTCTGCGGATTGTGAGGTAAGATATCAAGAACAGTTCTCCATGCTTTATTGCCGTCACCTATGTGACAGTCTGCAAGTGCTTTGAACATATTAGCGTGACAGTAAACCGCACCGTTTTCTGTTGTACCGGGGTGCTTAACACTGATTCTGCCCCATACCTCATTATATTTTGTAAATTCGGGAGCAAAGAGTCTGTAACCGAAGTCAATGTGTAATTTTTCCATTGAGTTCATAATGGTTTCAAGGCGTTCACCCTTTGCAACACCTGAAAATACTGCCCAGGTCTGTGCATTGAGGAATTGCTTTGCTTCTTCGTCCTTGTGTGAGCCATAGGGTCTGCCGAAATCATCAATTCCCGCATAGTACCATTCTCCGTCCCAACAATGCTCATTTACTGCAGCATCAAGCTTGTCGGCAATCTTTGCAAGTTCTTCCGAATACTTATATTCATTAAGTCTGCGGATAGCATAGATAAGACCTAATGTATTCCAGGTTGATTCACCCTTACCGAGTCTTCCGGGGCCGTTCAGCGGATCTGTCCAGTCACCGTCAAGCATTAAGCAAAGACCGTGTTCACCGACTGTGTTTGCCATATCAAGTGCAGCTTTCTGAAGATGAACATACAAGGGTTCTTCTGTATCATTATCTGCATAAGGTAACATCATATCAAAATTTTCGGGTTTTCCTGTCTTATTGATAATTTCAACAAAACAGAGAATCAGCCATATCGCCGCATCACTGTGCTTTATAAGACAAAGCTTCTGCGGTGCTGAGCCGTCTGTCATTACCCACTGTTTGATGTAACCGTTATATTTCTGATTTTTAATTACATTAAGAATAACTCTGAAGGCATCATCCGGGTCAACAAATGAATATCCCATAGCGTCCTGTAACTGATTACGAATCGGACAGTATGTTGATGCTCTGTTAAGCTTTCCGAGGAAGGTTGTCTGCTTCTTGATCCAGTAATTCATTATGTAATTAAGCTCTGTATCAGGTGTTTCAATGCTGAAACTTGATGCCCTGTCCGCCCAAAGCTCTTTAACTTTTTTATATTCTGCATCTATATCAACATCTGTTTTGATATCTTCTCTGTTTTTCTCAACGCCGATTATGAAATTGATTGTTTTACTTTCACCCGCACCAAGTGTTATGTCGTGTTGGAGTGCACCGCAACCCATTTCGTTCTGTGCCATTTTACAGGGAAGCTTATCTTCCTTGATTGTCTTAGGAATTATTGCG
>JAFRZS010000188.1 GCA_017442445.1 Clostridia bacterium | reverse complement strand
TTGCAACATTGTATGTACCGATAACATTATTCTTAACTGCCTCTTCCGGTGATGTTTCCATCAGCGGTACATGCTTATGTGCTGCTGCGTGGAAAACAAGAGAAGGCTTAAATTTGTTGAAAAGCATTTCCATCTTGTCAAAATCACGGACAGACGCAATATATACATCAAGATCAATATCTGTAAGGTCGTGATTAAGTTTTAGTTCCTGCTGAATATCATAAGCATTGTTTTCATAGATATCAACAATTATAAGCTTCTTGGGTTTGAATGAAACAATCTGTCTGCAAAGCTCTGAGCCGATAGAACCGCCGCCGCCTGTTACCATACAGACTTTGCCTTTTACAAGACTGTTTACTTCGTCATAGTCAAAGTCAATAGGCGGTCTGCCGAGCAGTTCTTCAATCTGAATATTATGAATTTGATTTAACATTCCGCCCTTTTCGATGAACTCGCGCATAGGCGGTACTGTCTTTACTTCGCACGGAAGCCCTGAGCATTTTTCGGTAATCTGAGCTCTTTGCTCAGATGAAGCCGAAGGAATCGCTAAAATAATTTCCTCAATGTTCTTTTTTTCAACAATCGCGGGAATATCATCTGTTGTGCCGATGATTTTAACACCGTTTATTGTACAACCGATTTTTGCTTTATCATCATCAACGATGCATACAGGCTTGTATTCACTCTTACCCGCAAGCATTTCAAGAAGTAAAATCTGACAAGCTCCGCCGCCGCCGACTATCATAACTCTCTTTTTTGTTTTGGGGTTTAATTTTTCAACATAGAGAGTTTTTAAGTATTTATAGAGTATTCTTATAATGATACTTGCAACTGTTGAAAGCACAACAAATACTATAAGCGTCTGGAGTGCAATAGAAGAAAAACCGCTCCAGATAATTGCCATACCTAATACGGCAACTGTACTGCCTGAGAGGTAACCGAAAATGAAACTCGCGAAATCCTGAGTTCTTGCATAAAACCATAGTTTCTGATAAACGCCGAAAACATACAGTCCGCACAGACATGCTGCTGCGCAGATTGCTGACTGTATGTAGTAAAGATGGGGATCTGAACCTTCCGGTAAAAGAGTTCTGCTCATAAACATGGCTATAGCCATACCGCAAACGTCAAAAAGCAACATAAATGCTTTTCTGTGTTTTGAGAGAAAATCCATGAGTTTTTTCATAATCTCGTTCCTATCCTATCGGTTTATTTTTTGTCGTTCTTGGCATCTTCTTTCTTTCTGTTCAACTCGCTATAAGCATATCTTGCATATTTTTCATATCTGTTCTGCTTTTTACCGAAACGGCCTTTCTTTTCCTGAGGCTCATTAACATGAGCGATGTCCATCTGTGAACCTGCCTTCTGATAAGCCGCTCTTTCGTAATGATTTCCGTATCCGTAACCATAACCATAACCATAACCGTAGCCGTATCCGCCGTATCCGCCGTATCTGCCGTAGCCGCCGTAGCCGCTCTTATATTTATACTTGTATCTGTAGCCTCGTTTTGTACCGCTCTGTACACCGTTGAGTACAAGTCCGAGAATCTTAGCATCAATAAACTCAAGAGTTTTCAATGCCTTGTCCACTTCTGTGTATGTTGACTGTCCTTCACGGACAACAAGGATAACACCGTTTGTTATCTTGATAAGTGAAAGGGCGTCGGAAACTGTGTTAATCGGAGGTGAGTCAACTATAACATAGTCAAAGCGTTCCTCAAATTCCTTCATAAGCTCCTTCATTTCTGTTGAACCGAGCATTTCTGCGGGGTTTGGTACATTAACACCGGCGCAGATAACATAAAGGTTTTCATATTTTGTTTCGTGGAGAACATCGTCTATTTCAGCCATACCGCCGAGAATATCAGCAAGACCGGGTGCGTTGTTGAAATCCATGAACTTACCAACCATCGGACGTCTCAAGTCGGTATCTATAAGCAATACCTTAGCATTTGTCTGTGCAATTGAAATCGCAATATTTGCGGAAATTGTAGATTTACCTTCACTGGGACAAGCACTTGTGATAGTAAAGCTTTTACTTCCCTTTTTGATAACAGAGAGAAGCATATTGGCTCTCAATGCCTTATATGACTCTGTTACCTGGAATTTCATACTCGCGTCAACGCTGTTGTATCCGCCGTAAGAAGAATATTTTGAATATCTGTCATAAGAGTATTTATTACTTTTAGCCATTTATTTGTCCTCCTTACTTCCGTTTTGCTGTACTTCCTGTTGTTTTCTTTTCAGCTCTGCCTCGGCATATGCCTGAGCGTAGGGCTGTTTCTTCATGCTTGTCTTACTTGCCATAGCTTCAGATGAAATAAATTCGGGTATTGTTCCGAGAATCGGATACTCGTATCTCTTGGCAAGATCTTCTTCGCTCTTTATTCTGACATCGAAAACTTCCCAGATTACAACAATAACAACTGCTATAATCAGACCGATTGCCGCACCTATCAAGGCGGTGCCGATTGAGTTATTTGCACTGACGTACGGTGTACCCGCACCGTCAAGAACATGTATTGCAACTCTTGAATACTTACCGTTGAGATACCTCGGTATCATTGTTTCAACAGAGTCGGAAATAATCTTGCAGGTATCGACCGAACTTGCTGTGACGACTACCTCAAAAACTTCACTGTTTTCATCTGTATTATAAGAAATCATTGAACCGATAACTGCAGGATCAAGTTCAAGACCGCTTTCATCAGCAACACTCTGATAGAAATCGTTGGTGCTCAACCACTTTACATAAGATGCAATTACTCGTCTGAATGTTGTGATATCACCGACATTGATCTGAGCACCTTCACTTGATACAACCATCATTTCAGATGTAGCTGTATAATAAGGTGTATATGTTGCATTCGCAAAAACATATGCTCCTACAAAGCCGATAACAGCAAACAAAATCAGCATCCAAAGGTGTGCTAACAGGTTTTTCGCTATTTTAAGTACTGAGAAATTTTCCATTATTTCATGCCTCATTTCCAAGCAATTTAATTTTAGTCCATACTAATTCAAACTATTTTAACATATATCTTCACTTTTTTCAACTTGATATTTTTTACAATATCATTTTAACTCAAGTCTTGTCATTCTAATGTTGTTTCTGTTCATCGAGTCATTTAAGTTGTCGTGAGAATATACAATGTAAATATTACCGTCTATACCCTCAATAATTGCAGAGTAGTGATACTGTGATGCACCTGTGACATCTTCTTCAATAGGAGTTTTTATCCATGTCTTACCTTCGTCCTTTGAAACAGAAAGACAAAGTCTTGCTCTCGGATATTTTTTATCTCCGTCGAAAATATTTTCACTTATTGACATTACCCACTTGCCGCTTTTAAGTTTTACTATATCAAAGCCGCCTTCATGAGTCATTGTGAATTCAATACCGCAGGTACCCCAAGTTTTGCCACCGTCCTTTGATTCCTGATATGCTAAAGTTTCATAAGGTACGGAGCTTCTGAAATAGGAACGGAGTGTTCCGTCATTCATCTGTACTGTTGCCGCCTGAATGTTACCTGTTGATGAAATCGGCTGTGAGTATTCCCATGTCTTGCCGTAGTCATCTGTGTAACCTACCATTGAGCAATCGAACTTGTCGCAGTACAAAGGTAACATAATTCTGTTCTTGCCGTTAAAATTGAACTGAATCGGTTTGTTCTTCGTCTGCCAACAGTAAACTCTGTCAATGGGATTGTATCTGTTGTATTCGTTATCGGCACCGACACCGACACGGCATCTCGGCGGAAGTTCTTTCAGGAGTTCTTCCATAAGACTTTCTGTTTCATCGCCGTAGAAATTGTTTTCTTTTATAAATTCTGATGCATTGACCATGCCCCTTGTGAGTTCAACAACAAAGCTGTCTGTGA
>JAFRZS010000187.1 GCA_017442445.1 Clostridia bacterium | reverse complement strand
TTGGTCACAAGAAAGCTTCATTTCACTGAGTTCTGGGCGTTGACCGATGTAAGCTTCGCTGTCAAAAAAGGCGAAAGAATCGGAATACTCGGATATAACGGTGCGGGTAAAAGTACGCTCCTTAAAGTTATTGCAGGAGTATTGAAGCCTACAAAGGGAAGCGTTGAAGTACACGGTGTTATTGCACCGCTTCTGGAGCTTGGAGCAGGTTTTGACCAGAATTATTCAGGAAAAGAAAACATATTCCTCTATGGCGCAACAATGGGTTATTCCAGAAAATACATTGAGGAAAGATACGATGAAATTGTAAAGTTTTCAGAACTCGGGGATTTTATTGATGTTCCCGTCAAAAACTATTCATCGGGTATGAAAGCGCGTCTCGGATTTTCAATAGCGACAGCGGTAGAGCCCGAGGTACTGATTCTTGACGAAGTTTTATCAGTAGGCGATGCGGCTTTCAAAAAGAAGAGCGAAGCAAAAGTGAAAAGTATGTTTGATAAAGGTGTTACCGTACTTTTCGTATCGCACAACACAGCACAGGTAAGAAGACTTTGCAATACAGCTATAATTCTTGATAAGGATAAGGTCGTGGCATACGGCGAAGCAAACGAGGTTTGCGACATTTATCAGGAAAGAGTAAACAGCAGAAAACAATGAGGTGATAGTATGATTTTTGCAGTAATTATGGCAGGCGGAAGCGGCAGCAGAATGGGTAACTCCGAAACACCCAAGCAGTTTATGATGCTCGGAACAAAACCTATAATTGTTCACACCGTTGAGAAATTTTTTGTTAATTCAAAGTTTGAAAAAATTATTGTTATGTCCCCGAAAACATGGGTAAGTCATACCAAAAATATGATAGAAAAAAACATCGGAAAAACCGACAGAATAGTTGTTGTTGAAGGAGGTTCAACAAGAAACGAAACTCTGATGAATTCTTTGAAATATATTGAAGAAAACTACGGTCTTGACGATGAAAAATATGTTATCACTCACGATGCTGTGCGTCCGTTTATCACTCACAGAATAATTGAGGAAAATATCGAAGCTGTTCAGCTTTACGGTGCTTGTGATACTGTTGTACCTGCAACAGACACTATTGTTGAAAGCAAAGACGGTGCAGTGATTTCAAATATTCCTAAGCGTCCCGAAATGTATCAGGGACAGACTCCGCAGTCTTTCAAAGCTAAAAAATTAAAAGACATCTACGAAAGCCTTACAGAAAAAGAAAAGGACGAGCTTACAGATGCGTGTGGTATTTTTGTAAAGAAAAATGAACCTGTGCGTCTTGTAAGAGGTGAGGTTTTCAATATCAAAATAACATATCCTTATGATTTAAAGGTTGCCAAAGCCTTGTTGGAGGAAGAAACAGATGATTAATGCTGTCTATGAGTTACAGTCTCCGAGAATGTTTGATGTAACGTACAAGGAACTGAATATAGACGACGGTTCGGTGCTGATAAGACCTGTATTTCTGTCAATATGCAAAGCGGATCAGAGATATTATCAGGGCATGAGGTCGGCGGATGTGCTCAGAGAAAAGCTTCCGATGGCGCTCATTCATGAGTGTGTCGGAAAGGTAATTCTTGATAAAACAGGCACATTTAAAACAGGCGAAATCGTAGTACCTGTTCCGACAATTCCCGAGGAAAATGATGATGTTGTGTCAGAGAATTATCTTCGTTCAAGCAAATTCTGTTCAAGCGGACACGACGGTTTCCTTCGTGATTATATCATCATGACTCCTGACAGGCTTATAAGAATTCCCGATGAGATAAGCCTTGAGGTTGCATCCTTCACAGAGCTTGTAAGTGTCAGCACACACGCTGTTTCAAGGTTTGAAAAATCTGCACATAAGCGCAGAGATGTTATAGGCGTATGGGGTGACGGAAATGTCGGATTTATCACCGCGTTGGTTTTAAGATATATGTATCCTGACTCAAAGATATATATTTTCGGAACGGTTGAAGAAAAGCTTTCATACTTCTCTTTTGCCGACGAAACTTATAATGTTGACAGATTACCTGATGATATAAGTGTTGACCACGCATTTGAATGTGTGGGTGGTTACGGCTCACAACCTGCAATAAATCAGATAATAGATATCATAAATCCCGAAGGCTCAATTGCTTTGATGGGTGTCAGCGAAAACAATGTTGCACTCAATACAAGAATGATTCTTGAAAAAGGCATCAGACTTTTCGGAAGCTCAAGAAGCTCTGCCGATGATTTTCAAAAAGCGGTTGATCTTATGTCAGAACATAAAGAGCTTGTGAGATATTTTGAGTATCTTGTTGACGGCATTGTAACAGTAAATTCAATAGTGGATTTACACAAAGCATTTGATGTTGATTTCAAGAGAAATTTCGGAAAAACCGTATTGAAATGGGAAATATAATTATGCCGAAAATAAGTGTTATAATACCTGCATACAACAATGAAAAATATATAGCAGAAACTTTAAAATCTTTACAGGCTCAGACCTTTGAGGATTTTGAAATTGTCATCGTGAATGACGGCTCGACCGATAAGACTGAAGAAATTATCAGAAGCTTTGACGATGAAAGAATAAGACTTTTCAATCAGGAAAATGCAGGTGTGTCTGCGGCGAGAAATAAAGCCTTAGAAGAAGCAAAAGGTGATTATGTCTGCTTCCTTGATGCCGATGACTTGTATGAAAAAAATTCATTGGAAGGTTTTATAAATTGCGCACTTGAAAATGATGCGGATTTGGTTTTGGGCAGAATAAAAAGGTTTGATGAACACTCTGAATATATCAACGAATATGCAGAAAAATTTGCAGAGAAAAAAATAATAGATAACTTTGATAAAGGTCTGCTTTGGAATCTGCTTATAAGTAATAAATTTTATAAACGCGAAAAGCTTGTTGAATATAATATAAAATTTCCGCCTATAAGATATGCAGAGGAAACACCGTTTTTTCTTGAATTTATTTATCACAGAGATGTGAAAATCTGCGGCACAAAAAATGCAACGATGTGCTACAGAAAACATTCGGGTGCAGTAAGTCAGAGTGTAAGACCGCAGTTGGTAAAAGATTATATCACATCATTAAATTCAGTTCGTGAAAGCGCAGAAAAAGCGGGTGCCGATGAGGATTATATTCAGGAAATAATTTATAAAAAAGCACAGATTTTAATATCGCAGTTTTACAGATTCTTCTGGCGGGCAGACGAAGAAAGCTTGTGTGAAATTAAAAAAGGTCTTGATGAAGCAATTTCAGATTTGTCGGACACAACATACAAAAAGCTTTCTGCTCTCAACTTTGATTTAGATTTGAAAAATCTGATTTTTTCACACAAGGAAATGGCAGAAAAACCGAAAGTTTCAATTGTTCTGAAAAATGTAAATTCCGAAATAATTGATTCTGTTTACACACAGCTCTATCCCTGCTTTGAGTTGATTGTGCCGAAGAAATCATATGACCTTATTCCTGACAGATGGAAAGATTGTAAAAATCTTGTGATATCAGAAAAAGCAAATCTTAAATCACTTGCAAAAGCTGATGTGATTTGTGTTAAAGGTGAATATATAAATATTCATCTTCTCAGACAGTTTGTGCGCTTCAGAAAAAAATTTAATCTGCCGTCAGGCATTTTGTATCAGCTTTTGAAAATATATTTGAAGATAAAGGTGTAAAAATGAAAACTTTATTTTTTTTACTTTTTGCGGCTGTTTTCAATTTGTGCAGAATTTTTCCGCTGAGAAAAAACAGCGTAGTTTTTATTTCAATGCACAACGCAAAATTCAATGATACACTGGGTTTTGTGAGAGAAGAAATCAGGAAAAGAAATGAATATAAATGCTACAGCTTTTCAAGAACAGATATTGATTTATCCAAAGGAATAAAATCAATAGGAAGTGCCTTGAAATTCTTTACGGTCAATGCCTTCAGAATGGCAACAGCAAAGTACATATTTCTGAATGATAATTTCATGCCCATGGCATATCTCAATATAAATAAAAAAGCCTGTGTTGTTCAGCTGTGGCACGCAGAGGGTGCGTTTAAAAAATTCGGTCTTGATATAAATCAGCCTGAAGAAATAAGAAAAAGAGAAGCAAAGGGTTATTCAAAATTATCCTATGTTGTATGTTCATCAAAGGGCGTTGCACCGATTTATGCCGGTGCCTTCGGAATGGAAGAATCAAGAGTATTGCCCTTGGGCGCTCCGAGAACGGACTATTATTTCAGAGGTGTTGATGCTCAGAAATTAAGAGCAGAATTTGATGAAAAATATCCTGTCTGCAAGGACAAAAAATTAGTTCTTTATGCACCGACCTTCAGAGATGATAAAGAGAAAAATAAAGAGCTTGTTAAAAAGCTTGATATAAAAGCTTTTAATGAAGCACTGGGTGATGAATATGTTTTACTCATAAGATATCACCCTCAGGTGCACGAAGACGGAGTAAATCTTGACGGTGCAGTTGACCTCACAAAATATCCGAATGTCAATGAACTGATTTTGATTTCAGATATACTTGTAACAGATTATTCTTCAATATGTATGGATTTTTCGATGCTTGATAAACCGACTCTTTTCTATGCATATGACCTTGAAGAATATGCATCTGACAGACAGTTTTATTTTGATTATGAGGAATATGTTCCGGGTGCTGTTGTCAGAACACAGGAAGAACTTATGAGGGTACTTGAAAATCACGAGTATGATCTTGATAAAGAGAAAAACGAAAAGTTCAAGAATTTTAATTTTGATTACACAGACGGAAAGTCCTCACAAAGAGTAGCGGATAATATTCTTTCAAGATAAAATTAAAAAGTCAGACACCCGATTGCTTTTGCAATCGGGCGTCTTTTTGTGTGTTAGGATCTCTTGTTTTCGCTGTTGTTGTTCTGCTGATTTTTCTGATTGTTATTCTGTTGCTTGTTCTGTGAATTGTTGTTCTGCTGGTTGTTCTGGTTATTGTTTTGTGAATTGTTTCTTTCTGACATTTAAAACATCTCCGTTTAATAATTTAGGAATAAATCCTGTGTTTATTATTACCGAAAAAGTTTTAATTATTATATGTTTATAATCGCTTTACAAAAAGCGATTATTATGATAACATTTTAAGTTGTGAGATAAATTTTTTTAAAATTTTGAAAGGAAT
>JAFRZS010000186.1 GCA_017442445.1 Clostridia bacterium | reverse complement strand
CTCCGTTTGAATTTACATCTTAATTATATCAAACGAAGGCAAAGTGTCAACAGCTATTACTTTTTTCTACGGTTTTTGTAATCAGCGTTAATACTTTCACTCCAATCGCTCGGGAGTTCTGCTGAACTTCTGACATCAGATACAGCCTGAGCGACACTTTCGTAAAGTATTCTTGTTCCTTTTGCATCGGCATTATAGTTTACTGCACGGGATTCGTCAATTCCGTAGCGTGCGGCAGTTTCAACTGCATCAATATTTGCTCCGATAAAAAGAAATTCCCAGCCGTATTTTTCTTTCTGTCTTTTTATCTTTGCCTTCACTTCTTCTGCTGTGTACTTGTGACTTGAGTTTTCCATTCCGTCGGTTGTGATAATAAACATCGTTTTCTGCGGTACATCTTCTGTTCGTGCATATTTGTGAATATTACTGATATGATGAATCGCTCCTCCGACTGCATCAAGGAGTGCCGTTGAGCCTCTGACATAGTATTCTTTTTCGGTCATCTGAGGTACATTTTCAAGCTTAACTCTGTCGTGCAGAACCTCTGAATGATTATCAAAAAGAATTGTTGATACAAAACATTCTCCCTCCTGTTTTTTCTGCTTTTCAATCATGGAATTAAATCCACCCACAGTATCGCTTTCAAGACCTGTCATTGAACCGCTTCTGTCAAGAATAAATACCAATTCTGTTGTGTTGTTTTTCATTTGAGTGTCCTCCTAAAAAATAATGTGATTGTATGGCTTAACCTTACAATCACATTATACTGAGATATTCACTTTAATTGGTCGCTTTCAAAGCGACATTTAAACACCCAATGTCACTTGGTCAAATTGATATAAAACTTCGTTTACGTCAAATATACTTTCATAATTACCTGTTGATACAAAATACTGAATAATTACATCAAAAATATCTGAATTAGATAAGCAGAAGCCTACCGTGCTGAGAAGATGATTTGTTTCTTCAAGACTAAGGCATAGCCCTATAGCAAAGGATACCGCAGTTTTTTTGCTTGGTTTGTAGTCTTTATTGCATTTGATTTTTGAAAATGTTTTCTTATCAACGTTTGAGCGTTTATAGCACTCCACATCACTCATCCCTTTTTTATCAATATAATAAAAAAGTGTTTCCGCAAAGCCTTTATCCATGTTTTTTATCATATCATCAAGACTTTGTGAGGGTGCCGCTGCGCATTCACAGACATCTTCAAATATCGGAACTTTAGCTTTTCGCTCTGCGTTTACTTTTGATCTGCGTTCACTTGTGCATAAAGGCTGTGAAAAATACTCATAGTTTACTGTTTCTCTTTCAGTATATTTTTTAACGTAATTATCATCAATATAAGATTTTACATCGCAGAAAATTTTCTCACTTATCGCAAATGCGGTTTTATCAAACACAACAATATATACAAGCATTTCGTTTTCAAAAAGGAAATCACTTATTACCCTTGTTGCAATTTTCAAAACTGATTCCTTCGGAAAACCGTAAGCACCCGATGCGATAAGCGGAAATGCTACGGAGTCACACTTGTTTTCAAGCGCCAAAGAAAGACACTCTTTATAACAAGACGCAAGTACTTCTTCGGGATTTTCAAGCCTGTACCAATTAGGACCTGCGGTGTGAATAACATATTTACAAGGAAGACTGAAAGCGGATGTAATTTTAGCTTTTCCGACCTCACAACCGCCGAGTGCTTCACAAGCTTTTAAAAGCTCGGGACCTGCGGCTTCGTGGATTGATAAATCCGCACCTCCACCCGGGTAGAGGTGTCTGTTTGACGGATTGACTATTGCGTCAACTTTCATTTTAGTTATATCTTGTCTTATTATCTGTAAAGGCATAGTAAATCTCCTTTGTTTTTTACAAGATAACTATAACAAAAGGTTTTGTAAAAGTCAATTTTTTCCCATGCATCAATGATCATTGATAATAATACGCATCATTTTTCGGGAGCAATTACATATACCCGCTCATTATCAATGTACTTTTCGTAGTCAATACGAATGATGTTGCGCTTATTATAATGAGCAAACATCCTTCCTGCAAAGCCGAGGAAGCAAATAGTACCGTCAGAATGCAAGGACATAATATCTTCAACCTCTCTTTCGGTCGGTAAAACTCCGTCACCGTAAGTTATTCCCTCTAATTCAGCATCACTCATAAAGCGGTATCTTATCGCTTTTGAGTTAAGGTAGATATAGACCTTCTTTTCGTTTTTGAGTAAGTTTTTGATTGTTCGCATAAAAAATGCACTCCTTTAAGATAATTTCCCAAAAAAGTGCAAAAGAAAAAGCAATCCTATCGTAACAATAGGATTGCAGAAAATTCATATAACCCTATCGTTCAAGCTTTGGCACCTTGCCTTTCGGTAGGTTGTCGGCGGTCACAGGGCTTGTCCCTCACGCACTCTTTATAGGTTATTTTTATTATAACAACATTTTTATTGCTTGTCAAATTTATTTAAGCATAATAACTGTGTTGTGCTTGATATTAAGAGGTGTACCTTTTTTGTATGCACCGACCTTTTCGTAATTGTGGTCTTCATCAAGGATATACAGGTCATATTCTTCTTTTCCGTTGATATCAAGGTCGATTGTTTTTATAGAGTTATCTTCGTCATTATCATTGTAGAAAGATATCATAATTGCTTCATCTTCTCCGTTTTTTGCCGCTACACAATAGATATCATTGTCGGAAATTTCCACATCATAAGATGTTCCGAGTTTATAAACATCTCTGAACATTGTAAAAACATAATAAGTCTTTAGCGGTTGACAAGTATAGAAATCGAACAAGCCGTTGAATGCACAAAGTCTCGCATCATAGTACATCAACATATCAACAGTTGAATGTTGTGCAGCTAACATACATGAAGCCGTAAACGCCGCACCCTTCATTGATATTATCGTCTGAATACTGTAAACGAAATCTGTTGTCCAGCCTGTGCCGCCTTTTATGTAATTCCATTCATTACATATAGTTTCAACATCAGCGTAACCGTTATCGTCAAGAATTTTTTTGAGTTTTTCCTGTCTTGTCAACATCCAATCGGGTTCAGGGCAATATCTGTGCCATGAGAAAAAATCAAGCGGCACATTTCTCTTTCTCATTTCGACAATAAAATCTTCTGCCCAATCAACCCTGTGTGAGAGCGCAGGTCCACCGATTTTTAAATGAGGAAAACGGTTTTTAAGATGCTTTGCTGCTATCTCATAAAAATCAAAGAATTGAGCCTTTGTTCCGCCCCAGGTTTCCTTATGGACATCTTCGTCATCATGCATATCGGGTTCGTTCCAAATTTCCCAATATTCTATGTTATATCTGAAGCCGTCTGCCCAACCCTCGTTATAATGCATTATTATATGTTCACAGATTTCTGCCCATTTTTTGAAGTCTTTAGGTGGCAACGTACCGTATTTTTTAGACCAGTGCTCAATTTTATTACCAAGTCGATAGAATATCTTTGTACCCGCCTCAAGAATATTCTGAATGTACTCATCAGTCAGTTGGAAGTCGTATGATGCAGGATCGTTTACATCAGCATCGGGATTCGGAAATATCGACCACACATCGACAATATGCTCGTTACCTGATGAAGCATCATGATTTCTTGAATAAGGTATTTCCGCTTCAACCCATTCGTTAAAATTACCTCTGCACTGCACAGCCATCGGCTTCTTCGGTCCGTTGTTTATTGCATGCATTATTTTCATTTTGCCTTCTTGTTTTGTAAAATCAACAGATATTTTACTCATCATTATCACCTTTTTATTTCAAGAGGATTACTGTATTGTGCTTGATTTTAAGTTGTTCGCCTTTTTTGTACGTTCCGACTTTTTCACAGTCGTGTTCTTCATCGAGAAGATAGATGTCATATTCGTCTTTTCCGTTCAAATCAAGTTCAATGATTTTTTCGGAATTGTCTTCATCGTTATCATTGTAGAATGAAATCATAACTGCTTCATCGTTTCCGTTTTTTGCCGCTACACAATATACGTCTTCACAATCAACTTTTACTTCATAAGATGTGCCGAGTTTATATAGCTCATTAAACATTTTAAAAGTATAATAACCCTTTAAAGGCTTGTATGTATAATAATCAAAAATGCCGTTGAACGGAGAGGGTCTTGCATCATAGTACATCAGCATATCAATACTCGAATGTTGTCCTGCAAGCATTTTTGCTGCAGTAAATGCTGCACCTTTGAGTGATATTATGGTTTCGATGCTGTAAACAAAATCAACATCCCAACCTCTTACATAATTCCATTCATTGCATATAGTTTCGGTTTCTGTATAACCGTTTTCAAGTAATATTGATTTATATGTTTCCTGTTTTTCAAGAAATCTTTGCGGAGTAGTTCCGTAAACATGCCAAGAGAAGAAATCAAGCGGAACATTTCTTTTTGACATATATTCCACAAATTCGCCTGCCCATGTTAAATCGCCGAATGCTGACTGCGAAATTGCAGGACCGCCTATTTTGATGTTTGGAAATTTATTTTTAAGATG
>JAFRZS010000018.1 GCA_017442445.1 Clostridia bacterium | reverse complement strand
TAAGGCTTATTCTCAGGCAGAGATATCCGGAAACAAACTCAGGTAAAAACAAAATTTAATAAAATGTTGAGGTGGCTACGATGAAAAGGCGATAGCCACCTTTTTTTGGGTTAATGAGAAAACTGAGTTACCGTTCTGAACATTTTTAAATAAAATACTTGAAATTTTTATATAAATATGATAAGATAATAATGGAAAATAGAGTAGGTGTACTATATAATGTAGTATAAAGATATTCTGTACGGAAAATTAGTATTTTATAAATCGGAGGTATTATTATGTTAATGAAGGTATTTTCATTAATTCTTGCGGCGGTGATGTCTTTTTCATCAATCCCCGTAACAAGCAACACGGCGCTTAAAATTACCGATGCCGTGAATAATGTCATAGGTTGGGTGTCAGATGCCTTGAGCAATTCTGATGCTGCAGACGAAAATTCTGCAACTTTGCCTGAAAACGGCACTTCAACTCCTGCTGATACCTCTGAGAGAGAAGATTTTGAAGTTTCCGAACAGGCGATGAACGATGAGCGTGACCCGACAGACGGTATGACGCTCAAGTTCTATGTAAACGGTACCTATAAGAGAGAAGATGCTTGGGGACACGTTGAAACTGAAGCTAACTGTGATACATATTTTGAAGTTGACGGTCTTCACGCAGTTTCAAATTCATCGGCTGTTACTGTTGGCTTTTCAAAAGGTGACGGTGAAGGAGGTAATTACAACTTCGGTACGAGAGGAACAGGTCTTACAGGTACATTTTATCACGATGTCAACGCCAAAAACGATATAGGTAAAAACTACGGTGTAACTGACTTCTCCTCGTTAAGTATCTATGCTCAGAATAAGGGCGGTGGATATGTAACAAACAAAACGGTAAAAATAAGCAGCTCTTCATATACGTTCACTCCGTCAACATTGACTATTCCGAAGAATAATTCATCAGATTATGCTGAACCCAGTTTCTCTTCTTCTTCGGCGGCTTCCGGTACATCTCAGACAGTTGCTTACAGTCTTTCTATCGCAACTCACCATAAAGATGAGTCGCACGTTGATACACTTGCAGGAACATCTTTTTCAATCAAATATGTACATGTTAGTACATTTGCTCTCTGGAACCTCTATGCTTCAGAAGCTAATACAGGTGCAGGTACATCAAAGAGAGCGAGCTATAAAGCGTCATACACAGCAGCAGATGCTTCAGCTTGGAACAAATATGAAGAAGCTTTGGTTTCAGCTCGTAAGATTCTTTGCGGCGGTGTTCCGCAGTCAACAATTGACGCTGAGTATAACAACCTCAGAGCTGCGGTTATGAATCTTAAGATCAGATGTCAGTTCAAGACAACAGATTGTACAAACTCAGTAGCACCGTACTATTTTACGGTAAAACTGTTCTCAGATGTTACTGCACAGAATGACAGAGCATTTGTACAGGCAACATATACCTATAACACAATAACTCCGACAACACCCGCTGGTTGTTGGCTTGATGCTGAAAAACTTGAGAGAACTGGTTATGCTTTTAAACAATGGAAGCGCTTCAGATCATATAATTCAAGTACAGTACTTTTTGATAATGCAGGTGAAAATGCAAAATATCAGTTTATTTTACAGGATACATATACAACTCCTGTAGTTTTTGAACCCACTTGGGAAGCTTTAACTTATACTATTTACTTTGATGCAAGTCTCCCGACGGATAACGGTTTCTTTGGTGAGCTTATGGGTGGTGTTGATACTAAGCCCATAACTATCACATGGGAAGATCAGACTCAGGTTTATCCTTCCTGTATGTGGTTAGTTCACAAAGAACTTGAAAACGGCGAGATCATGTACAACTATATGAAATTCAGAGCATGGTCAACAATACCGGGTTCTGCAGCAGAATATACAAACTTACCGGGTAACTTGATTTATGCAAGTGATTTCTTCGACGGTTCAAAAAATGAAGTAAGAGAAATTACACTTTATGCTCTTTGGAAAAATAATGTAGGTTCGGTCACACTTGATTTTAACTATTCGGGTACAATTTCTGATATCAAAGACTATCAGATGAAACCGCTTACATCAAGAACAGTATTCAAGACTATGGTTCTTAATACAACATGGGCATTGAATGTAAATCCGTATGCAGTATTCTACCGTGAAGGATATGATTTCACAGGTTGGCATACAGATCCTGACATGCCGTCACTTTGTAATGCGGCAACACCAACAGATGAAAATCCTGAAATTACACTTTATGCACAGTGGACTAAAAAGTCGTTCTACATCAATCTTGATGTAAACAGCGGATCTCTGACAAATGAATACCAGACATGGCTGAACAATGTTGTTGACGGTCAGGATATTATTAAAATTGATGACAGAATTTTAAGAGTTATTTACGGAACCCGTTTCAATCTTCCGGGAGCTGATTGTGTAACGAGAGTAGGTTACTCCTTCTATGCTTGGGAATTGAACGGCGTTGAATATCAGCCCGGTGCACAGGTAGCGATACCTGATTACGGACAGACCGGTACAACCATACAGCTTAAAGCAATCTGGCAGAGAAATACAACAAGCTTTACGCTTCACTATAATAACGGTCAGCCTGATCAGACATTCTCAGGTCTTTATCAGGATCCTGTTCCCGAGGTACACGCAGTTAAATTTATCCCTGATACAACAGGAATGAATGATTTCCATGCAACTGCAAACTCCTGGTACACAAGAGTTGAAAATGCAGACGGCACTTATACATACACACCCTACAGACAGACAACATCATTCCCTGCAGAAAGCGTTGAACTTTATTGCGGTTGGAGTATGAAACGTCTTACTCAGGCAGTATGTAACGATTGTAACGGTAAGATGGGCATGTCTGACTATGTTCGTGTAAACAAGGATACAAAGTCACTTGATTTCTTGTTCCTTGAGCGTTCTCCGGACTTATATCCCGAAGGCAGACTTTATTACTATACTGAAGAGTCACGCAATGTTCTTGTCGATGCGTTCAATGTAGCAAAGGAATATATCACAGACTTTTCACCCAACTCAACAAAGAACCTGATGTTTGACTATTCCTTGAAGGAAGAAATTGAACAGGCAGCTGTCGGTATTTATGATGCTTTGAATCAGATGGCGTTCAATCCTGCAGATTATTCAAAAGTTGAAGCACAGATTGAAAGAATCAATCAGATAAGAGAAGGCACATTTACTTATGACAAATCTGAACCTCCGACAGAAAATTGCGGTATCAATACTTTTACTGCACAGACATGGAGACAGGTTGAATTGGCTGAGGGTAAAATTAAGTATGATTATAATACAACTCAGCAGGCAGCAGTTGATATTTTTGCGTCTAATATTGACGAGGCTATTTCAGGTCTTATCCTTAAATCAGACGTTGAAGACTGGACTCCTCTTGTAGAGGTACTTAATGAGTTTGCGAAATCTTTTACTGAACTTGAAGATGTGAAAGAGACAATCACACTCAAGGGTACAGAATATTTTTTGGAAGTAAGTAAAAAGAACACTGACGGCTCAAAGGTTTTCTATGAGTCTTATGACCAGGAACTTCTTCAGTTGGCTGACGAATATTTCCGTTCAGCACGTGAACTTCTTACAGATTCTGTTGATCCGTCAACTTTTGACCTTGATGAAACTGTTGCTGTTTTGTATGACCTTATCAATGAAATCAAGTCCACAGAAGCTGGTGGTGCTTACGACAAGATAATTAACCTTTGGAACCAATATCTTTCAAGCAATACGGCACAGTATAAGCTTGAGTTCAGACAGGCTTTTGTTAATGCTTATAAAGCAGTTGACTGGACTTTGACAGATTCACAGCAGGATATCATTGACGGCTATTACAATGAAATGAACAGAATCTGGGGTCAGATGACAACAAGCAGTAACTTTGATAAATTTGAGGTTATTGTAGATGATGGAAAAGATGACGGTGAAAATGTTGAGGAACAGAATCTTGTCTTGAATCTTACATACGGAACAAAGATTATTGACTTACTTGAAACACCTGTAAGAAACGGTTATAAATTCGGCGGTTGGTTCATTGATGAAAACTGCACAATGCCGCTTGATGACATGGTAGCGACATATGATGTACAGGTTTATGCACTCTGGCTTGAAGATACGCCGAGATTTGAAGTTGAAGTCTATATTGACGGAAACGGTGCGGTTTCAATCAATAACGGAAAAAGTGAATTTGAAGATTTTGTCAAAGTATTTGATAAGAATACAAATATTCTCTTGACAGCAAATCCGTTAAGCGGATATAAATTCATCGGTTGGATGGATATGAACTCAGGCAAGGTTGTTTCTGTTACTGCAACGATCAGCACGACATTGGTATCTGATTACAGATTGATTGCTATGTTTACTCCTGTTTCGGAGGATACATTTACTGTCATCTTTAAGGATAAAAACGGAGTTGTTGTTGATAAGCAGGAAGTAGCATCAGGAGACAGTGCAGTTGCACCTGATATGTCGTATTTCTACTATGACGGTTATGTATTTGACGGATGGGATAAGGATTTCTCAAAAGTATCAGGTGATATGACAGTCAATGCAGTATATATCAGAACTGCTGATTTCTACACAGTAACGGTATCCGGCGGCACAGTTAACGGTCTCATCAATCTTGATGCAGTTAAGTATAATACGAAGCTTATTGTTACTGTTGACGAAACAGCAATTCCTGAAGGTATGGTATTTGCAGGTTGGTCAATTGATAACGGAAAAACAATAGTGTCCTATGCTGAAACATATACATTCTATGTAATCACAAAAACAAACCTTAATGCTGTCTATGCTGAAGCTGTAAACGAAGTTCCGACAATCAGCTTGTCCGCGATAATAAACGGCAACAAATTGTCTTTTGTATCAGAAAGAAGTTTACCTGATTACAGATATACATTTATTGAATCGGGCATACTTCTTACAACTGAGGCTCAGTTAGCTGATAAACTTACACTTGAAAATGCATCTGATTACGATGCAATCAAACACGGTAAAACAGCATCAACCGAAGCAGACGGACAGTACAAGGTAACACTTAACGCAACACCCAACAGGGAGTATTTCGCAGTTTCATATCTTGCGTATGTTGATAAGTATGGTGAAATCAAAGTTATCTATACAGACCTTTACAGTGTTGTAATCTAAATTTTAAAATGAAAAAACCGCCGACTGAAAAGTCGGCGGTTTTTGTATATCGGAAAGTAAAAAAATCCCTGCCGAAATCATGAACGGCAGGGAAGAGACATTATATATTATTTATCTGCAGCAGCCTGAATTGTAAGTGCTGTGCGAGTTGAAGCAATAACTTCTGCTGTATTAAAATCGACCTTTTCACCTTTTATGTCCGAAAGGAAATCATCAAGATATGTGTTTGCGGGTTTTTGAGGTTTATGAATTTCAGGCTCAGTGCCGAATTCGTAAGCAACATAAACATCTTCTCTTGCGTGACTGAATTCCATAACACCTTTAGTACCCCAGAAAACAAATCTCCAGTTGAAAGGTAAGTTGAACTCGCAGCCCTGAGGTGCAGCATATGAAACATCAGCCATGAGTCCTGCGCCATTTGAAAGCTTTGTCATAAATTGACCGCAGTCCTTGAAGTCAGGTTCTTCGGTAGCGTATGCATTCCATGTACGAGCCGCAAGGACTTCTTCAAGTTCAAGACCTGTAATATATCTGACGAGGTCAATACCGTGAATTGCGATATCATTGATTGTACCGCCGTGTTTACCTTTTTCAAAATACCATGAAGCGCGTTTGCCGTACATAAGAGCGTGTTGACCTTCAAAAAGTATGTTGTGAATTTCACCGAGCTTACCGCTCTGTACAATTTCTCTTGCACAATGTGTATAATGAGTATTTCTTAAATCAAGCATACAGCCGACCTTAAGATTTTTCTCTGCAGCCAATTTTTCAATTTCATTAAGCTCGTCAAGAGAAGTACAAAGGGGCTTGTCACCAATTATATGCTTACCGGCTTTTAAAGCGTCAATTCCCATCTGACCTCTTGCACCGTAGTAGTTACCTAAAACGACAACATCAACATTGGGATCTTTTAACAAATCCTCATATTTGTCATATGTAAATACAACACCTAAGTTTTCTTCAGCTGTTTTTCTTGCGGGTTCATTTTCTTCCCAGGCACCGACGATGTTAATTTCATCCATAGCAGAAGCAAGTTTATAAAGCGAGTTAACATGTCCGTGACGGAATCCTGCAAAAGCAAAGTTCATAATATTACCTCCGGAAAAATATTATATATGATTTTCAATCGCATTATTGTATCATTTTTTTAAAATAAAATCAATGTTAAATCACGAATTTTTAAAGAAAAACCGGAATAATTCTATTGACAACCGTGTTATAAAATGTTACAATTTTAAGTGCTTTATGTTATTAAAAAAGTTAGGATGTGAAGTTTTGAATTCAATACGTCATGAAAAGATTTGCAACATGGTAAATGAGCGTGGTGCAATCAGGATAAAAGACCTTACAAAAGCTTTTCCTGATGTCACACCTATGACTATTTACCGTGACCTTGCGTATCTTGAAGAAATTGGCGCAATTATAAGAGTTCGCGGTGGTGCGATGTCACCGAACAGCACAACAGAGCTTAAG
>JAFRZS010000185.1 GCA_017442445.1 Clostridia bacterium | reverse complement strand
TGCGGCTGACGAAAGAAAACCTTCTCTTATTAACACCTCACGACAAGCTGTAGCTACACCCGAATAATCCGCAATATTACCTGACAAAAATCTGTAAACTATTCTGATGCTGTCATCATATGAATTTTCACTGAGATATACTTTATCCTGTGTTCTCAATGTCGGTGTTATTGCAAATTCGGGATAAACCGTATTGTATTTATTTTTATCGGTTGCCTTATCAAATTTTATTGTGGATATCGCATCTCCTTTTGTAATAACAGCACCAAAAGCCTTTGCGCCTTCTTTTGCGCCATAAACACCTGCGATTGATGAATACTCGCTTTTTGTCGCTTCAACTGTACTGTCATTCCCATAAACCGCAAATGATAACGACGATATTTCAGAAGAATAATTCCATGTATCAACTACCGCACCGCAACCGTCGGGAAGAATCATGTAATCTCCTTCTTTAGCATTTACGGTTGCGCCCATGTAGGACAAAATGTCCATGCTCTCTATTACAGCATCACCCGAAAGTCTTTCATTATCCGCTTCTACTATAAGTGAGCCATCTTCCAATTTATATGTAAGTGTTATCTTATATTCTGTTTTATCGGCTTTCATACGGTATCCAACCGTAATGCCGTCTTTTGTTTTTTTGTAATCAGTTGTACTGCTGTCTTGTGAATTCAGCTTATATACTTTATCTTTGTCAACAACCTTAAGGTTGACTACTGCGGCATCTTTGCCGTTTTCTCTCTCGACATTATTCGGCAAGGAATACCACTTATTATTCATTGATGTATCTTCAACATAAACAGAACAGGATTTTTTATCAAACCACAAGGACAAAAATCCGTCCTGTGCAATTTTCTCCGCATTGATTTCACTCGTTGTGTGTACAGATACATCTTTGCTTTCCGGAGTGATAATCTCCGTATTTTCAGTTGATACGGAATACTCAAGTATGCCTTCATAGGAGCAACCTATCAAAGACATGAAAACCGCTATTAAAATTGTCAAAGCGATTATCTTTTTAGACATAAATTTTATCCTTTTTCCACATTGAAATTTTTTTATCCCAGAGTTATAATACTATCCGGTGATAAAAATGATTATTGATGCACATACTCATATCTTTCCCGACAAGATAGCCGAAAAAGCTTCGGTCAATATCGGTAAATTCTATAACATACCGATGAATCTTGACGGTAAATCTTCTACCTTGCTCAAATACGGCACAGATGCCGGAATTGATAAATTCCTTGTATGCTCCGTTGCAACAACCGAAAAGCAGGTTGACTCAATCAACAGCTTTATCGCTGATGAAGTACAAAAACACAAAGACAGATTTATAGGCTTTGCCGCACTTCATCCTGACAGCGACAGAATTGAGGAGCAGATTGATGAAGCGATAAAACTCGGTCTGAGAGGAATAAAGCTTCACCCCGATTTTCAGGAGTTCAACATTGATGACCCGAAGGCTCTCAGAATTTATAAGGCAGCCGAGGGCAAAATGCCGATACTTTTTCATACAGGAGATCACCGAACAGATTTTTCAAAGCCTTACCGTTTAAAAAATGTCCTTGATAAATTTCCGAACCTTGATGTAATCGCCGCGCATTTCGGCGGCTGGTCAGAATGGGACGACGGGGCAAAAATCCTTGCCGGTCACAAGAATGTATATGTTGATACCTGTAGCAGTCAATATTCATTATCTCCCGAAAAGGTGCTTGAATTGATATACGCTTTCGGTATAGATAATGTTTTCTTCGGCACTGACTATCCCATGTGGTTACCTGAGGACGAAATCATAATGCTCAGAAAATTACCGTTGAGCGAAGAAGAGCTGGAAAAAATATTCCATCTTAACTTTGAAAGACTTCTTTCAAAATACGATCATCTGTATTAAATAGTTCTTTAAGGTCGGCAAAAGCCGACCTTTCGCTTTTTATTCTACTATTATTGTTTCTATGAAAACGTCTTCTTTCGGTTTGTTCATGTAATCATCAACTTCTACTGCCGCGATGTTGTCAACAACATCCATGCCTTCATAAACCTGTCCGAATACTGTATGTCTGTAATCAAGCCAGGGTGTGCCGCCTACTTCTTTATAGTCTTCCACACATTCTGCAGGGAAGCTTTCGGGCATCTGTGCCATCTGAGCAATCATTTCTGCACCTGCGTCAATTTTCTGAACGATGAAGAACTGACTTCCGTTTGTACCGGGACCAGCATTTGCCATTGACAATGCGCCTCTGATATTGTGAAGCTCAGGTGTAAATTCATCTTTAAAAGGTGCACCCCAGATGCTTTCTCCGCCTCTGCCTGTACCGGTCGGATCACCGCCCTGAATCATAAAATCATTGATTACTCTATGGAAAATAATTCCGTCATAATAACCGTTTTCAGCGTGAGTTACAAAGTTCTCAACCGCCTTCGGTGCGTGTTCGGGAAACAGCTTGATTTTTATATCTCCCATATTTGTTTTCATAATTACTGTTTTCTGTCCGTTTTCGGGTAAACCTCTTTGTGCCATTTTAAAATACCTCCGATTTTTTGTTGATATATTGTATCACATATTCATTACTCTTACAAGGTATTTTAACAGTTTTTTAACACTTTGTAACCGCTATTTAATTGACTTTTTTGTATTATTATGCTAATGTAAAAGATATACAGAAAGGAGAATCAGATGCGTAATACACCTTTTATTGAAGAATTTGCTAAAAAATATACAGATAATTGTTTTGAAGTATCTCAGATGGACAGATCTCTTTTTGAAGAATACGGTGTCAAAAAGGGACTTCGCGATAAGTCAGGCAAAGGAGTTTTGTCAGGTCTCACTAAAATTTCACTCATTGAATCAAGCAAAGAGATTGACGGAAAAACCGTTCCTTGCGACGGCCGACTTCTTTACAGAGGTTATAATGTCAAGGATTTGGTTAAAGGCTTTATTGACGACAACCGCTTCGGTTTTGAGGAAACTGCTTATCTTCTGCTTTTCGGTAAATTACCGACATCTGAACAGCTTGAAGAATTCAATAATATTCTTGCCGTTTCAAGATATCTCCCAACAAACTTTGTACGCGATGTTATCATGAAAGCACCCAGCAAAGATATCATGAATTCTCTTACAAAGAGTGTTCTTACTCTTGCATCCTACGATTCAAATGTATCAGACCTTTCAATAGACAATGTTTTAAGACAGTGTCTTGTGTTGATAAGTGTCTTCCCCATGCTTTCCGTTTACGGATACCATGCATATAATCACTATGAATGCGGTGACAGCTTCTATATTCACCGTCCCGAAGCACAGCTTTCCGTTGCTGAAAACATTCTCAGACTTTTGCGTCCTGATAAGCAATATACAGAGCTTGAAGCAAAAGTTCTTGACCTTGCTCTCGTTCTTCATATGGAACACGGTGGCGGTAACAATTCAACCTTCACAACAAGAGTTGTTTCCTCTGCAGGTTCTGACACATATTCAGTTATTGCCGCCGCACTTTCATCGCTTAAAGGCCCCAAGCACGGCGGTGCAAATATCAAGGTTGTTGAAATGATGAACAACATCAAGGAAAATGTCAAAGATGTCAATGACGAAGAAGAGGTTGAAGCATATCTCAAGAAAATCCTTCACAAGGAGGCATTTGACAACCGCGGTCTTATTTATGGTATGGGTCACGCAGTTTATTCAATTTCTGACCCGAGAGCTACAACACTCAAAGGATTTGTTGACCTATTGGCAACTGAAAAGGGACTCCATGAAGATTTCACTCTTTATTCAATGATTGAAAAACTCGCTCCTAAAGTTATCGCAAGTGAAAGAGCAATTTACAAGGGAGTTAGCGCGAATGTGGATTTCTACAGTGGCTTCGTTTACAATATGCTCAACATTCCTCATGAGCTTTTCACTCCGATATTTGCTATGGCAAGAATTGTCGGTTGGAGCGCTCACAGAATTGAGGAGCTTATAAATGTTGATAAAATCATAAGACCTGCTTATATGAGCCTTGTTGAAGAAGAAAGCTATAAAACATTAGCAGACAGATAAAAAACGGTTGTGCAAACGCCGACACCCCATAAGGAAGTATTTCTTTAAAATGTGAACTAACCGCACAATAATATGTTAAAAACCACCGATATGCGTCAGCATTATCGGTGGTTTTCGCCTTTTCTTGCACGATTATTTCGCATTTTAAAGTGCTTCGCAGTTTCGTAAGAACTGAAAATTTCTTGTATTGAAGCCACAAAACGTAGCAAGGCTGTCGCCTTGCGAGGCTTTTGGCAAAGATACAGGGAATTTTGTTTGAGAAACAAATGCTTCCTTATGGAGTGTCGGCGAATATGCACAACCGTTTTTTGTAGCAATTTCCGAAATATATTTACATCACTATAAAGCAAAAAAGGACGGTCACAAGACCGTCCTTTAAAAAACTTATTTAATTAAGCAACCTTCTTTTTTCTTGAAAGAACATATGCTGCTGCGCCTGCAACTGAAAGTGTTGCGAATGCTGCGATACCCAAATCAGCAACGCCTGTTTCAGGAACTTCAATTTCCTCGGGGATTTCTTCTTCAACTACGGGGTCAGTAATAACTTCTTCTGAAGGTTCTGTAGTTTCAGGAGTTTCAAATCCGCCGTAAGTATAGATTGAAGCGATGAAAGAAAGGAATTCGTTATTGTTGATGAAATCAACGATCTGATCAAAGTTGATGCCGACCATTGCCAGCAAATCAACGATGATGTCAGCAATGGTAGCACAAACGTCTGTAAAGCTTCCGAAGATGCCTTCAAGGATAGAACCGTCAAGGAAATCGCCGATTCCAAGTCCGCCGAGCATTTCAAGAGCATTGTCAATCGCATACTTGAGAGTTTCGATGTTGAGGAAATTTCCGATATAACCAACAAGTCCATCAAAATCAAGAGCTTTTACGAATTCAAAAGCAGCTTTGAGTGAGAAAACGGGCATTTCTTCTGTTTCTTCATCAGTTGCTTCATCTGAAGGAACATCTGTGAGTTCTTCTTCGTTTACGTTATCTACAACTTCATCAACAATACCCTGATCAACTTCTGCTTCTTCAATAGCAAATGTCATGGGGATCATGCTGAGCATCATGCAGATAGCTACAAGTACACTTAAAAACTTTTTCATAACTTTTTTCCTTTCTTCGACCCAAAATTAACTTATATGTGCTTCATGGGTATAGTAAAACACATCATGTGCATATATTTTAACATCATTAACACAATATGTCAATAATAATTTAAAAAATATTTAAAAATTATTGCCAGGTTAATGAAACTGTATTTCCTGATACTGAATAGAATTTCTTTCTTGTGTATTTCTTGTTCGGCTGAAGTTCAGGTTCTGTCCATTCAGACTCCTCTACAAATCCTGTTGATTTGAAGCCTTCAAGGAATGCATTTGTCATTTCTTCATCAAAGAAAGTAATTTTTGCAACCACTTTAAGCTCTGAACGGTCAGCAAATTTATCAAGTTTTCCGGGAACGAAACCTGTAATCCACCAGTATTTACCTTCGGGACGGTCAAACAATACCTGTTCTTTTCCGTCTGCACCGTAGCTGTAAAGTGTCATTTTCATATCAAGACGGTTGGTATCATCTACGCAATCGTAAAATTCTTCTGTTCTGTCTTTATCCTTATGGTAGATACCGATTTCAGAACCGATGAAAATAAATCCGTACTGACCCTTCCAAAGCTGTACCATCCAGTCATAATCACCGTATTCAAAGAAAATTCTTTCTGTATCGTAATAGAAAGCAATCAACGGTGCAAGATCGTCATACATTTTGCAGAAACCGAAGTTTCTCTGCCACGCATCGTTAGATGTAAAGAAATGCGGTTTATCGGGATCCAACTGATCAAATTCATATCCGAACATACCGGGCTGCTTTTCGCTTGTCGGCTCGTCGTTGCCTCCCTGATTCGGTTTTGTTGTAGGTTTGGTTGTAGAAGGCTTAGTTGTTGTAGGCTTCTTTGTAGTTGTTTCAGGTACATCAAAATCAAGATTGCCTACATCATATGTATCTTCTTCCTCAAAGAGTAATTCCTCTTCTTCAATAATGATTTCTTCTTCAACAAACAATTCGTCTTCGTTGAAATCATCTTCTTCAAAAACAAGATCGTCTTCAGTTGCCTGTGTTGTAGTTTCCGTTGTCTGTTTACCGTTTACTATTGCTATGGGTGTATCCATTTTACCGATTGCCAAAACAGATACAGCAACTATTGCTACGCAAACAACGGCACCGATAATGATACCAATTAAATTGCCATTCTTTTTTTCTGACATAATTTTGTCCTCCTGAGTTTTTTTGAAACTACTATGCTAACCTAAGTATAACAGAGTAAGATATTCAAGTCAAGGACAAGAACATAGAAAAATTCTGTTAAAATATGTAAGTATTTATTATTTCTGCACACATTAAAAATCCTGCAACGGGCGGAACATACGACATACTTCCCGGTATAGCTTTGCGGGTATCCTCTTTTTCAATAGCTGTAGGCTTCTTTGGGGGTTCTTCGGAATAAACCACTTTCAGAGATTTTATTCCCCTGTTTTTTAGTTCCCTTCTCATAACTCTGCACAACGGACAGCCTGATGTTTTGTAAATATCCGCAGTTTTCAGCATTTCGGGTAAGAACTTATTTCCTGTGCCCATACAGGATATTATCGGTATATTTTTGTCATTACATCGGCAGACAAGGTCAATTTTTGCGGTCACTGTATCAATCGCGTCTGCCACATAGTCATAATCTGCTATAAAAAATTTCTCCGCATTCTCGGGAAGGTAGAAATCACTTATGATATTCACTTTGCAATCGGGGTTTATATCCGCAATTCTGTCCCTTGCAACCTCTGTTTTTAACTTGCCAACTGTTGAGTGCAAAGCATAAAGCTGACGGTTGATATTTGAAAGAGATACGGTATCGTTGTCTATGAGAGTCAATTCCCCTACTCCGCTTCTTGCAAGGCTCTCTGCGAGATATGAGCCGACTCCTCCGAGTCCGAATACTGCAATATGCAGATTTTCAAGCTTTTTCACCGCTTCTTCACCAATCAGCATAGCACTTCTTGAGATTATTTCCTTCATATTCTGCACCGCACCTTTCCGTTACGAAAAAATTATACTAAAATTTAT
>JAFRZS010000184.1 GCA_017442445.1 Clostridia bacterium | reverse complement strand
TGCATTTGTCAATGTTGTAATTGCATTATTCAATGCTTCAGCGTTGTCAACAACACCGTTTTCTGACAATGTCTTTGCTGCTGACATAGCATTTTCATAAGCTGCGTACTCTGTGGGATAGTTTGCGCTTAATGTTGCTTTTTCAGTCTGTCTTTCTGAAATAAGTTCTTCTTTATATACCTTGTTGAGTTCAAACTCGGGATCTTCCCACCAGAGAATCGGGAAGCCGTTGTTGTATGTTGCACTTGTTGAGGGTGCAAATTTCTCACCAAGTTCTTTTGAATAATTCTTCAACTGTGCAGATGTCAACATACCACCTGTTACTTCATTGTAGTAAGCGATGTTGTTGACAGCACCGTAGAGTGCATCTCCTCTGCCGCCTACATCTTTTGCACCGTAAGAGTTCTTGATGCTCATTTTGTAGTTTGTGCTTGTAACAAAACCGATAATTGCACCAAGATAATCGATTGCAGTATACGGTGAACTCAAAACTGCAGTTGAATAACAGTTTTCAATAATGTTACCCGCGATACTTCCGCTGGCACCTACGATACCACCGGCATTAGCACCTGCAGCATTGTAAGTGTTGGAAATCTCCGTTCCTTCGACATAACAGTTTGTAATGTTGGAAACTGTTGCATATAAACCACCAACAATACCACCGACGCTGAGCATATTTGTTGCATTAACTGTACCGCCACGAACAAAGCACGAATCAATATCCGTACCGTTTGCCATACCGACAAGTGCTGCTGTACCGTAAGTATAGTAACTTGTCATAACAAAACTTGAAGATACATCGGGGTCAATGATACCTACATTTTTAATTACCGCGTTCTTGAAAGTATAAGCAAACAAACCGCCACCGTAAACAGTTGCTCTTACTTTCATATTCTTAATGACATTTCCCTGACCGTCAAATGTACCGTCAAAGTAATAACTGTCATTTCTTGCATCTGCAGCTGTTCTGTTACCGATAGGCAACCAGTTATAAGTTGAACCGTTAAGGTCGATATCTTTCATGAGATATACAACTTTGCCTGTCATAAGGTTTGCCGCCGCAGTACCCAATGAAACATTATATGAAACCCATGCAAGTTCTTCTGCTGTGTAGATATAATAGTTTGTACCGTCGTTTTCGGGTTCTTTTGTTGTACCGTTCCAGGGAGTTGTTTTACCTGAAAGGTATGTTTCAGCTTTTTCATCCAATGCTGTGATTGCGTTTTCAAGGTTTGTCTTGAGAGCCGCGAAATCTGAATTGCTGTCAGCATTTCCTGCCTCGTTCATAGCATTTTCATAAGCTTCAGCTTCTGTGGGATAAAGCTCTTTGAGTTCAGCTATATTTTCCCATCTGTCTGAATAAAGCTCATCGTCATGGAGCTTATTGAGAAGCTTATCATCTTCTGTGTCGGAATCAAGATTTGACTGAGGATCTTCCCACCAGAGTATCGGATAACCGTTGTTGTAGTCTGCGCTTGTTGATGTTAAGAATTCACTGCCGAGTACGGGAGCATATTCTTTCAACTGTGCAGAAGTCAACATACCGCCTGTTGCTTCTGTAATAGAACCGATATTTGTGTTAGAACCATAGAGTGAATCACCCATACCGCCGATATCGTTTGCACCATAGCAATTTCTGATAGTGATTTTGTAGTTTGCACTTGTCAATATACCGATAATTGCACCGGCATTGTCATTTGCAGTATATGCTCTGGTTAAAACTGCAGTTGAATAACAGTTTTCGATAACACAGCCTGTGATACTTCCGTTACCGCCGACGATACCACCTGTATTAGCACCGGCAACAGTAGCATTAGTATTGGAAATCTTTGTTCCTTCAACATAACAGTTTGTGATATTAGAAGCTGTAGTGAGGAAACCACCGACAATACCGCCGACACTTATCATATTAGAAGCAGTAATTGTACCGCCACGAACGAAACATGAGTCGATATCTGTACCGTTAGCCATACCGACCAATGCAGATGTACCGTATGTGTAATATTGTGTCTGTGTATAAGTACTTGATACAGTCGGGTTGACGATACCTACATTTTTGATTACAGCATTCTTGAAGGTATATGTGAACAATGATGCACCGTATGCTGTTGCGGAAACTGTCATATCTTTAATAATATGACCCTGACCGTCAAATGTACCGTCGAAATAATTGCTTGTACTGTTCGCATCTGCAGAAGTTCTTCCGCCGATGGGTTTCCAATTATGATTTGCACCGTTGAGGTCGATATCCTTCATAAGCAAGAAGGTTTTACCCGTCATACGATTATCGGTATCATTTGTACCTGCCGCAACCTGATCGGATAGCCATGCAAGTTCTTCTGCTCTGTAAATGTAGTACACTGTTTCATTCTCATTTGAGGGTTCCATTACCTCGCCGTTCCAGGGAAGTACAACATCTTCTGATACGTAATATGCATCATAGAGAGCTTCAATTGTTGCTTTTAATTCTTCATAAGCCTCTATAATCTGAGTTTTATCATCAGTTGTTGAGTTTGTTACTATCGGGCCTGCTACTGCCATAGCATCTTCATAAGCCTGATAAAGCTCGGGGAATACTTCCTTGATTTCTTCTTTATAAGTAATTCTTTCGGAAGCAAGTTCTTCGTTATATAACTCACGAAGATTGTATTCGGGATCTTCCCACCAGAGAATCGGATAACCGCCATTTACAGCAGGATTAACATCTGTTATATATACAGCAGGATCTAAGCCTGTGTTAAGACTTGTAAGGATAGCAGCATCCTTTAATTCTGCTATTGTTTTTGCACCTGAGTTTGTAAGTGTCGGTGCTTTTGAAGAAGTACCTGTAACTGATGTGGGATTGTCACTCGCCATAAAATCAGATGCAAAGTATGTGTTGTTGATTTTACATGCGTAAGTAGCTATACGACCGACAATACCGCCGCGGTATTTGTTAGCTGTGGTATTTTTATCAGTAATATTGGCAACTACATAACAGTTATTGATTGTTGCACTGCCTGAATATGTATAACCTACAATACCGCCGGCACATGAAGTTCCGTTTTCATAATTATTGGTAACATTTACATTCTGAACATAACAGTTGCTTACAACCGTTGCACCCTGATTGAATGTACCTACAAGACCGCCGACATAATAGTTCTGTTCAGCAGTTACTGTAGAATTTCTTACGAAACAGTTATTAACTTTACCGCCGTTAATATAACCTGCCAATGCACCGATTGCATAGTTTGTAGCATCTGATAAACCTGTAGCCGAAATTACAGAATTTTCGATACCGAGTTCATTGATAATACCTGCTGTACTTACACAACCGAACAAACCGGTATTGATATCAGCGTTCGTTTCGTAAATATACATATTTCTGATAACATGACCGTTACCTTCAAATGTACCGTTGAAGTTATAGTCATTATTCTTGGATCCGTCTGCTTTACGGCCGCCGATGGGTGTAAATATCTTGTCTGCATTGACAGAACCGTCTTCATTTACACCGCCAAGATCGATATCCTTCATAAGATGGATAGTACAATCTTTAAATGCAGAAGTAGCCAATTCTATTACTCTTGCAGAAAGCCATGCAAGCTCGTCTGCTCTGTAAATGTAGTAATTTGTACCGTCGTTTTCGGGTTCACGAGTAGACACACCGTCCCACGGTAAAATTACAAGCTCTGACTTATTGTATATTTTCTGAAGATTTTCAGAAGCATCTTTCAAATTCTTCAATGCTTCTGCAAAAGCTTCGGTATCATCACCTATAACATCGTCTGTTACAATATTTCCTGCAACTTCATAAGCTGTCATATATTCAGCATATAACTCAGGAAAAGCTGCGATAATCTGTCCTGATGTTTCAGGATTGATTCTTTCTGAATTTGTTTCAGCAACATAATAAGCTCTGAGATCAAATTCAGCATCTTCCCAATAAAGCACATGATAGCCGTTATTGTAATTCAAAACAGGCTCTGTTCCGAAAGCCGAACCCAAGTTTTCAAGCATTCCTACTGATTTTATAGTTTCTACATCAGTCAGGCTTGAGTTTGTAATTGTCGGAGTTGATGAATTCGGACCGACAAGTGATGTTACTGCGTTTTCGGTGAAATCCTGTGCAACAAAACAATTAATAAATATAGGTGAAGCATAACCCGTAGCCTTGCTAGCACGGCCAATGATACCACCGCGATATCTTTCACTTGTCGTATTATTATTTACTATATTTGCCGCTACATAACAATTTTCAAATGTAGCCGCTTTGAATGAATAACCTACCAGACCACCGGCAGATGATGTGCTATCTTCATAATTATTCAGAACATTGACATTTTCAACATAGCAGTTTTTAAACTTCGTAGC
>JAFRZS010000183.1 GCA_017442445.1 Clostridia bacterium | reverse complement strand
GGTTTTTCTGCAAAGACATCAATTTTTCTGTCTGCACATTCAATTATAATTTTACCTGTCAGACCGAAAACAGGCTATACTATTGCCAGGTCGGGATTTATTTCATCAAGCATTTCTGAATAGTCTTCAAAAACCTTTATTGATTTATCAAACGGACACGATAAATTCTCATATTCGCTACCCCTTGCATATCCGCAAAATTCAATGTCTTCTCTTGTTTTCAAATAATGATACGCCTGAAACGAATGTCCGCAGGATCCTATAAAACAAACTCTGATCATAATTCACCGTCAAAAAATATTTTTATTTTCTCTGTAAGCTCTCCACACATTTTCAAAGAAATTTTCATCATCGGGCAGAGGTCTTACCGCTCTTGTTTTGTTTATAAAATTTCCGTCTTTCAGATATGTTTCCTGTATTAAATCAGGCTGATATTTTTCACCGAGAATTGCAGTAAGCACTGCCGCTTGTGTTATTAAAATATCATAATATCTGTAAGAATTTCTGCTTGAATTTTTTTCAAAATTTTCAAGCTCTTTTTTTGTATCGAGGAGCAATTTTTCAATCGCTTTTTTATCTCTTACAGCTCCGGCGCAATCGCTCATTTTTCTCTGAGCTTTTTTTATTTTTTCGGACACATCAATTTTTTTGTTCTGTGTAATGTAATCTGAAACTAATTTTTCAAACTCATTTTCCGATAAAATTTCTCCGCCGTTTTGTGATATATACTGAGCCGCCCTTAATGAGCCGACCTGTCCTGAATTAAGCGCTGAGCCACCCGGTCTTTTTATTCCGTGAGTACCTGCACTCTCACCTACTGCAAAAAGATTTTTAATGCTTGTCTGCCACCACTTATCAACTGCAATTCCGCCATTGTTGTGCTGAGCGCAAAGTGCAATTTCAAGATATTCTTTTGTAATATCAACACCTTTATTTTTGTAAAGCTCAATGGCAGGACTGTTCATTTTTTCAAGTCTTTCAATCGGTGTTCCGAAAGTTGCATCTGCTTTTTCAAGATAAGTATATGCATCTGTACTCAATTTTTCAAAATCTATTTCATCAAGAGAGAACGGATTTTTTGTAAAATCAAGATAGACTTTTCTGTGTTTTTTTACACACTCATTATAGACTATCATATCAATCTGTGATGAGCCGTGTTCAGCTTTTTCTTCATCAAACGGCCATTGATAGCCTTTTAAAAATACCAGCGATAAAGCTTCATATTTATCATCAAAATAATCCGATAAAAATTCATATTCTTTTCCGCTTTCATCAACGGAAACAAATCTCGGTAAAACCTGCATATATGTTCCCGACACATTCCAGCGAGGATTGACAGATGCAAGTCCGTACTGCCACATAGCAAGATTCTGTGCCTTTGCACCCGCTTTGAGCGCAAGTCCTGTTGAGCCTGTATGACATTCGGGATAAACGCTGTCTCCATAAATTCCTGCAGGGCCTCCTGTTGCCATTATAATATCTCCGCAACAAAAAGCTGAGTACTCATCATTTTCATCAAGACATAAAACACCGCAGACTCTGTTGTCTTTTTTTATAAGCTCTGCGGCATAGCAATTATCAAAAATTTCTATGCCGAGATTTTTTGCTTTTCTCTCCAAGGCTTCTGTCATGAATTTTGAAGTCAGAGGCCCTGCCGATGTCGCTCTTTCATACGGGTCGTGGTCGGTTTTATAACCTATGTATTCGCCGTATCTGTTCACGGGAAATTCTACTCCCGCTTCACACAAATTCATAAAGCATCTTACAGATAATGCCGCTTCGCAAAGAGCATTATCTCCGTCTGCACAACCTCCCTTGAATAAATCCGATGCCATTTTGAAAACGCTGTCGGAATCTTTTCCTCCAAGGCTCAATTTATAATAGGTCTGCTTGTCGCTGCCTGTATTTCTCGATGTTCCGAAATTTATATTTTCACTTATCATCGCAACATTTTTGCCAAATTCTTTAAGTCTGCAAGCGGCATTATATCCCGCCGCACCTGTTCCGATAACAATGCAATCGTAGGTGTAAATTTTCATCATAATCTCCTTATATGAAAACCGCCGTCAACATCTATTGCCTGTCCTGTTACATAAGGAAGCGCACCCGAGCACAAGGCAAATACCGCATCTGCGATATCCTCGGGTCTGCCCCATCTTTTTATAGGTAAAAGTCCGTCTTCAATCAGGTTGTCATACTTTTCCTGAACGCCCGATGTCATATCCGTTGCGATAATTCCGGGACGCACCTCATTGACAACTATATTGTACTCTGCAAGTCTGTCTGCAAAAAGCTTTGTCACCATCGAAAGACCTGCTTTTGATATGCAGTATTCTCCTCGGTTTACTGAGCTTGTGTATTCTGACATTGATGAAATGTTGCAGATATATCCGCTTTTGTTTTCTTTCATTTTATTTGCGGCAAGTTGCGTTAAAAAGAATGTTCCTTTTAAATTTATGTCCATGACGTAATCATAGCTTTCCTGAGTCATTTCAAGTATATCGCGTCTTTCTTTCGGCGCTACTCCCGCAACATTTACAAGTACATCAATTTTTTCGGGTGCAGATATCAGCTTTTCTCTGTCCTCGTTTTTGGAAATATCACCCGATATATAATTAAAATTCACATTTTCAATCGGAGAATTTTCGCGTCTGCTCATGCCGTAAACCTTGTAGCCGTTATCTAAAAATTTCTGAACTGTTGCAAGTCCTATTCCTGATGCCGCACCTGTTATTACTGCAGTTTTCATCATTTGTTTCCTCCGCATAAATTTTTATATATCGGCAGATATACATCTTTATCCCTGATTACACAACCGGGTGTGCCGCCGGGTTTTCTCATTATTTCAGTACACTTTGAACAGCAGATACATATTTTATTTTTGTCAAGTCCGCCGTTTAAGATATCCTTTGCAAAATCAGGATATGCAAATATCGTTCTTCCGTAACCTGCAAAATCAAATTTATTTTCTTTGATATATCCTGCTGCAACAAAAGGTGATGCTACACCTAAAAACGATAACGCAGAGCTGATTATTTTCATTTCGGGTACTTTTGTTTTGAGCTTTGCTATGCCGTTCAGCATTCTTGAAACGCCTTCAAGAGGATGCTCGGGAGCTACATATCCGCCCGAAGCAAACGGTCTGTTTACATGGGGATTGAAATACGGATTTCCCATTGTAATATTTAAAAGCCTCATGCCCGATTTATATAATTCTTTTATCAGCCACTCGGGTTCTGTCGGGTCAAATTCAAGTGAACCTTCTTTAACTCCGAAGCCGTAGGGATACTCAAAGCCGTCATAAACATTGAGTCTTGAGCTTATAATAAAATTATCAGGTGTTACTTCAATTGCTCCTTTGACCGCTTCCCTCAAAAGTCTTGTGCGATTTTCAAGTGAGCCACCGTATCTGCCTTCTCGGTTATATGCTGATAACAGTTCCGAATTGAGATATCTGTGACAGCATTTGATGTCCACTCCGTCAAATCCTGCTTCTGACGCAAGACCGGCACCTTTTACAAGTGCTTCTTTGACTCTGTCAAGATATTCGTCACTTACAATGCGGTCTGATGATATGGGATTATCCTTTTCAAAAATCGGATTGTTATACGCAATCAGTGGTGCGGGGACTCCTTCAGGCTTTGAGTATCTGCCCGAATGTGTTGCCTGCATTATTACAATCGGTTCATAGCCGTTTGTTTTTATTGCGGTTTCTTTTATGTCTTCAACCTGTCTTTTAAAATCATCAAGATTATTTTTGTGAATATATAACTGTCTGGGATTTGCCCTGCCCTCTTTCATAACGGCAGTAGCTTCATACCATATAAGTCCTGCGCCGCCTTTGGAGAAGCGGTCATATCTCCTTTTTGTAAGTTCATCGGGCGAACCGTCTGCCGTACCGTCACAGCCTTCCATCGCCTGACAAACAAGACGGTTTGGGAAAACTTTGCCTGAAATGTCTATCTTTTCTCCAAGTATATTTATATCATCTGTAAATTTAATGTCGGTTTTTAAAGCTTCGTTCTG
>JAFRZS010000182.1 GCA_017442445.1 Clostridia bacterium | reverse complement strand
GTTAAGACACCGCCCTTTCACGGCGGTAACACGAGTTCGATTCTCGTCCGGGTCACCAGAAAAAGAACTATTTGTCTAGGACAAATAGTTCTTTTTCAACTAAATCCGTCCTGACAGACGGAATAAATCCATCTGCGATGGATGAAATCACATTGTGATGAAATCGCCTTCGGCGGTGTGTTGACGGATTTAATTTCATCCACAAAGTGGATTTCATCTGCTTTGCAGATTTCATCCTTGCGAAGCAAGGATTTCATTATTTGTATGCCCACGGAGGAAAACTTATGATTTCAACACACAACGTCGGACTTCAGTACGGCGGTCGTACTTTATTTCAAAACGCAGACACAATATTCACAAAGGGTAACTGCTACGGACTTATCGGCGCAAACGGTGCGGGTAAATCCACATTCCTTAAAATTCTCTCAGGTGAGATTGAGCCCAACAAGGGTGAGGTTGTAATCACTCCCGGTGAAAGAATGTCCGTATTGAAGCAGGACCACTTTGCCTATGATGAATATGATGTAATCAGAACAGTTCTTATGGGTAACGAAAAACTCTGCGAGATTATTGATGCCAAGGAAGCTCTTTACAGCAAGGAAAATTTCACCGAAGAAGACGGTATCAGAGTCAGTGAGCTTGAAGAAGAATTTGCAGAAATGGACGGCTGGTCGGCTGAAAGTAATGCAGAAATTCTTTTGAACGGTCTCGGTGTTACAAACGAATACCACTATATGCAGATGAAAGACCTTCCCAATGACTTGAAGGTTAAGGTGCTTTTAGCTCAGGCGCTTTTTGATAATCCCGATATTCTTTTAATGGACGAGCCGACAAACCATCTTAATATTGAAGCTATCCGTTGGCTTGAGGAGTTTCTTATTGACCTTGACAGCACAGTAATCGTAGTATCTCATGACAGACACTTTCTGAATAAGGTCTGCACTCATATAGTTGATATTGATTTCGGTAAAATCTCAACCTTTGTCGGAAACTATGATTTCTGGTATGAATACACCCAGATGGCACAAAGACAGTTGAGAGAACAAAATAAAAAAGCTGAACAGAAAATCAAGGAATTGCAGGAATTTATCGCACGATTCAGCGCAAATGCTTCAAAATCGAAACAGGCAACAAGCCGTAAGAGAATGCTTGATAACATCAACATTGAAGAAATGCCTGTATCTTCAAGGCGTTTTCCGTTTGTATCCTTCAAGCCTGACAGAGAAATCGGCAACGAAGTTCTTGAAGTCAAGAATCTTTCAAAGACCGTTGGAGACAGAAAGGTTCTTGATAACATAAGCTTTACAATCAGACCCGGAGATAAAGTTGCATTCGTAGGCACAGATGCGGTTGCCAAGACCACACTTTTCAAAATACTTATGGGTGAAGAAGAAGCCGATGAAGGTACATTCAAATGGGGCGTAACAACATCACAGTCATATTTCCCGTCAGATAACTCTGAATTTTTTGACGGCGTTGAAGACAATCTCATGGACTGGATAAGAAGATACTCCGACCTCGTTTTTGAATCAGATGTCAGAGGTTGGCTGGGTCGCATGATGTTCTCAGGCGAAGAAGCCACAAAGAAAGCAAAAGTGTTATCAGGTGGTGAGAGAGTCCGTTGTATGCTCTGTAAAATGATGTTGTCAGGCGCAAATGTTCTGATTTTAGACGAACCCACCAACCACCTTGACCTTGAATCAATCACCTCTCTTAACAACGGACTGATTGATTTTAAAGAAACTATACTCTTTACTTCTCACGACCACCAGTTCGTAGGAACAATCGCAAACAGAATCATCGACATCACCACAGGTAGCTTCTACGATAAAGAAATTACCTATGACGAATACCTTGACTCTTTTTAAATCGTCCCTACTTTGTGCAAATATGCACCCTCCGTTGCACGAAAATATATTTATATCTTGTCCGACCTTTTTAGTTGAGTGGTTGCTTTATGCACAAAAGTCTATCGTTTATCAAAAAATTGTAAAAAAATACATTGCATTGTATAAAAATATGTGATATTATAAGCTTACAAATAATTTTGGAGGGAAAATTTATGAAAAAGATTTTAGCACTTGTTCTCGCAGGAATCATGCTCTTCAGCTTCGCAGCATGCGGCGGCAACACAGAAGACACAAAGGCAGTTAAGGTAATTGACATCAACCTTACAGAAGAAAAATATGCATTCGGTGTTGACAAAGCACAGCCCGAGCTTCTTACACAGGTTAATGACTTCATCGCAAAGATTCAGAAAGACGGCACATTTGAAGAAATCTGCAACAAGTATTTCGGTGACGGCGAACCCACACCCGTTGAATCAGCAAAGCTTGACGAATCAAAGGATCAGTTAGTTGTTGCTACAAACGCAGCTTTTGAACCCTTTGAATACACAGCAGGTGACAAGTACTTAGGTATTGACATGGAAATCGCTGCTTTACTTGCAAAAGAACTCGGCAAAGAACTCGTTATCAGCAACATGGACTTTGACGCAGTTTGCCTTTCAGTAGGTCAGCACAAGGCTGATATCGCAATGGCAGGTCTTACAGTTAAGGAAGACAGAAAAGAACACGTTAACTTCTCAACATCTTACTATCAGGCATCACAGAAGATCATCGTTAAGGGTGACGATACAACATTTGATGCATGTACAGATGCAGCTTCAGTTGAAGCAATCCTCAAGGGATTTGACAAGTCAGTTAAGATCGGTGTTCAGAACGGCACAACAGGTAACTTCTATGTTAAGGGTGATGCTGATTGGGGATTTGACGGTTTCCCGGTTGAGTGTGTAGGTTATAAGAACGGCGCTCTTGCAGTTCAGGACCTTGTAAACAACAACATCAACTATGTTGTCATTGACTCAGCTCCCGCAGATTGTATCACAGAGGCTATCAACGCAGTCGCATAATTATGGTGATGTTAAAAATGTGCAGACCGCTTATGCTATAAACAAACTCCGCCACTCGACGTGCCTTTGCACGTCTTCGGGTAACCACAGCCAAAACACGTTTTAGCTGTGCGTAGTTTGTTCATTCTGCGCATTTTTCCCTATCCCCAAAGTTTAAAACCGGGCTGTAGAAAACATCAGTTTTTTTACAGCCTTTATTTATGTAAAGGAAAAAATATGAACAGTTTTATGGTAAAAGTTAACCGCTTCATTGAAGTGTTCATTGAACAGGGCGGTTATAATGAAGTCCTGACAGGTCTTAAAAATACTTTGCTGATTGCAGTAACCGGTCTTATCATCGGTATTGTAATCGGTACGCTTATCGCAACCGTCAGAGTTCTTCCTAAGTACAAGCTTATTTCAAGAATCCTCGATAAAATCTGCACATTCTATGTTGCACTTTTCAGAGGTACTCCTATGGTAGTACAGCTTCTCGTTTTCTACTATGTAATGCTTCCGCTTATCTGTGTCAAAATGACATCGGTTTCCGTTGCGATTGCGGTTTTCGGACTCAACAGCGGCGCTTACATATCAGAAATTATGAGAGCAGGTATCCTGTCCGTTGACCCCGGTCAGATGGAGGGCGGCAGAAGTGTCGGTATGAGCTACGGTGCAACAATGATGAAAATTGTTATTCCCCAGGCTATCAAGAATATTCTTCCCACTCTCGGCAACGAGTTTATCACTCTCGTTAAGGAAACATCAGTTGTTTCCTTCGTTGGTGCAACAGACCTTTATGTAGCATTCAACTATATCGGTTCAAACAGCTACGAATTTATGGTGCCCTATCTTGTAATGGCATTGATTTACATTGTAATCGTTTGTCTTATCAGTCTTGGTATCAAGCTTATGGAAAGGAGGTTGAGGAAAGGTGACAGAAAATAATAAAGACCTTATTATAGTTACAGACCTCCACAAATCCTTTGGTACAAATCATGTATTGAAGGGTGTTTCCACAACCATCAAAAAGGGTGAAAAGGTTGTTGTTATCGGCCCCTCAGGTTCAGGTAAAAGTACATTCCTTCGTTGCCTTAACTGTATGGAAGACCCCACAAGCGGTTCCGTACTCTTTGACGGTGTAGAGCTTACAGATTTCAAAACCGACATCAATGTTCAAAGACAGAAGATGGGTATGGTTTTCCAGCATTTCAATCTTTTTGCAAACAAGACGGTTATTGAAAACATCATGATGGCACCGATTTATGTTGCTAAAAAGAAGATAAGAAAACACAAAAAATCTGACCCCACACCCGTTGACGATTTGAAGACAGCAAAGAGAAAGGCAAGAGAAACTGCCGAAGCTTTGCTCAGAAGAATCGGACTTGAAGATAAAGCAGATGCTTATCCGTCATCACTTTCGGGCGGTCAGAAGCAGAGAGTTGCAATTATCCGTTCACTTGCTATGAATCCCGATGTTATCCTCTTTGACGAGCCCACCTCAGCACTTGATCCCGAAATGGTCGGTGAGGTACTTGAGCTTATGAAGGAACTTGCAACAGAGGGTATGACAATGGTAGTTGTCACTCACGAAATGGGATTTGCAAGAGAGGTTGCAGACAGAGTTGTTTTTATGGACGAGGGAAAATTTGTTGAGGAAGCTTCCCCCGAGGAATTTTTCACAAATCCCAAAGCTCCCAGACTCCAGGAATTCTTATCCAAAGTTCTGTAATAACGGTAATATATCAAAAAGCTTCAGAATCTTCATCGCTTCATCGGCTTTTTTCTGCCGCGAAGTGCTCAGGTGAGGTTTTAAAGCTTTAATGAAATCACTCCGTGAATTATCGGAGTTCATTCTTGACATAACAGTCATAATTTTTTGAATCATTGACGGGTCGAAGCCTGATAACAAATCGTTATCCTTCGGCTCGTTTTTTTCTTCAGTTTTATTATTGAAGATGCTTTCTGCCGTCGCCTTCAGATTTTCAATATCCTCTTCGCTCAAGGATGATAATATATCCGAAATATTTTCCGAAAACATAAAACACCGCCAATCTTATGGGTGGATATCATCCGCCCCATGTAAAATCATAAATTCTGTACATTTCGTGCAGATAATATCTGCCCCTACTTAATAGTATTAAAATATCATCAAAATCGTGACAAAAACTTAAATTTTAATCGTGAGCAAATGATATGAAAAACGGAGAAAAACGGAGCATTCGAGAGATAATAACTCAATACTTAAAAAAATCAAAAAAATCTGTTGACAACTGCTTCCTACTGTGGTAAACTATCAAGGCATTAAAGAAAATATCAATTGGAGGAAGAACTATGTCTACTTTTATGCCTAACGCTCAGAACATTGAGCGCAAGTGGTATGTAATCGACGCTGAAGGCAAAACACTCGGTAAAGTAGCAACAGAAGCAGCAACACTTCTTCGCGGCAAGCATAAGCCCGTATTTACTCCGCATGTTGACTGTGGTGATTTCGTAATCATCATCAATGCTGAAAAAGTTGTTCTTACAGGTAAAAAGCTTGAGCAGAAGACTTATTACCACCACACAGGTTACATCGGTAACCTCAAAGAAATCAAATATAAGACTCTTATGAAAACAAAGCCTGAATTCGCAGTGAAGCTCGCAATTCGCCGTATGCTTCCTGATTCAGTTCTCGGCAGAAAACAGCTCACAAGAGTTCGTATCTTCAGAGGCGCTGAGCATCCTCATGCAGCACAGCAGCCCGAAGAACGTGTATTTTAAGAAGGGAGGCAAATTAAATGTACGATAGCAATCCTTATTTTTACGGTACAGGCCGTAGAAAGAAGTCAGTAGCTCGTGTTCGTGTTTATGCAGGAACAGGTAAAATCACAATCAACGACAGAGATATCGATGATTATTTCGGTCTTGAAACATTGAAGTTAATCGTTCGTCAGCCTCTCGAGTTGACAAACACAACTGAAAAGTTTGACATCGTTTGCCGCGTAAACGGCGGTGGTGTTACAGGCCAGGCTGGTGCAATCCGTCACGGTCTTTCAAGAGCATTACTCCAGTACGAAGAGGAATTACGTCCCGCACTCAAGAAGGCAGGCTTCCTCACTCGTGACCCGAGAATGAAGGAAAGAAAGAAATACGGTCTCAAAGGCGCACGCCGTGCACCCCAGTTCTCAAAGAGATAATCTTATATTTCTCAAGAACATCAAAAACCCCGAAACCATCACGGTTTTCGGGGTTTTACTTTTGCTCAAAAATCTGCTTTGGTGCAAACTTGGTGCAAGTTTTTTGAAAGTTATTACTGCCGTTTGCAACCCAAATGATTTTCCATTAAATTATACAACCTGTCTTCCAAAGATTCCTCTTTGGGTTTAATTCTTTTGAATAGTTTTCGTACAACCCAAGAGAAGAACAGATACACTTTCACAATGATAATAATGGGGATTAAGATTATCCATAAAAGGACTTTTTCAATCTTGTTGACGATTTTCTTAATTCCTTTTTCGCTTGTATAAGGGTCGTTATACTCAATAGTGCCACAAAATGTGGTCTTGCCGTCAATTTCTGTTATTGTTGGCACAAACCAATATCCACCAGAATGGCCGCCACGTGCAACACCAAAACGAATATCGCCATTAGAGAGTTCCACGATATAATCATCAAAGTAGAAAAACTTTTGGTTGTTATTGGGGTACTTATCTAATTGGTTCAGAAACATTTCTTTTGTTCCCAAAAACTCAAACGAATAACTCTTTGACACAAAATCACCACCTTGTATAATGCTTGATTATGTAATTATTTTCTTTTGAATATATTTTTGATTCTATCAAGGAACGACGGTTTGGTTTCAATGTTTTTGCTCCAAATGAGATTTGAATCACACGAAATGTCATAGCCCTTTTGTTATATCCAATATCCTCTAAATATGTAACTGCACAAGCAACATAGCCCAAATATCAACGCAAACGGAATCAATATAAGCAATAACTTTAAGAGTATTTTTAATGCCTTGCTCGGTATTTTGTCGATTTTATTTTTTAAGTTGTCGTATTTGGATTCAAACGGCATAAACAGTATTGAAAGAATGAGTTCTAAAATATCTTCCATATGCCCCTCCTATCACTTCCATCGGTTGATGGCAATGTCATTTTCTTTAACTTCTTTTATGGTGTAGGTCTTATCACATTTGTTGCAACTAAAAACAGTTCGAATAAATTTTATATTTCCGACTAAAAAGCCATCACCATTTGAAAAATCATAGTTTTTTGCTTCTTCCGATTTTGAATCAACAACCGTTTCCGTTTTCGTTTTTTCTAACCTCTCATTACAATAGGGACAATAATGCTTTTTCATGCAAAAAATCGGGTGAGACCATTCACGCTTTACACCGTGTATTTTCATAAAGATAGCACCTCGCTTTTTCTTATTACAGCATAAGATTGTGATTTTTTAACACAAACTAACTATTAAAAGTCAAGCGAAAAAAATGAAAAATCTCCTTTTAATACCTTATGCTTCCATCCTTAAAGAAAAATTTTACAACTCTCTTGCTGAATTTTCTTGGGTTTCTGCCTACTATAACAGCTCCTACAACAAATGCTGTCCACAAAATTATTTGTAACCCTGAAAAGATATTGAGCGGCCAATATTCTTTAATATGCAATTCGTTTGTTTCTTCAAAACTTAAAATATAATTATTTTCATACATAATTGCTTTTATTGCAAAATAAGGTTGCTTGTTATCAGGTGAGACTTTCTCTGAATATGTAGTTACAATTCTTTCTCCGTCACATACTGATTCTATCGCTTCCAAATTAAATTCTTCATCAATAAATCTGACCTTGTAAAGTTGATTGTCTTCAGTTATCATGACAATTTCATCATATATTACATCACAGGATACAAAAGTTACTGAATTTTCAATTGTATTGCTTGTTGTACTTGGCGAAAACAAAGTAAAGCACGCCACAAAAATTGCAAAACTTATTGTAATAACATAACCTAAAATAATCCCAATGTAGATACCTAAATCGTTAACAT
>JAFRZS010000181.1 GCA_017442445.1 Clostridia bacterium | reverse complement strand
GCGGGATCTTCAAGGTCAAGACCTTCATGTGATAAGTGCCAGAGGTTCTTATCCTTTGAATAGTTTGTTTCTCTGTTTATCTTAAGCGGAATGTTGTGTGCTTCCGCATATTCGATTTCGTCATCACGAGATTTGAATTCCCAAGTTCTCCAGGGAGCGATAATCTTCATTTCAGGTGCAAAAGCCTTGATAGCAAGTTCAAAACGAACCTGGTCATTGCCCTTACCTGTGCAACCGTGACAGATAGCATCTGCGCCTTCTGCCTTTGCGATTTCAACAATTCTCTTTGCAATAATGGGTCTTGCAAAAGATGTGCCGAGGAGATAATCACTCTCATATACAGCACCTGCTTTTAATGTGGGGAAAATATAATCTTCAACGAATTCTTTCTTGAGGTCTTCTATGTATAATTTTGAAGCACCTGTCTTTATAGCCTTTTCTTCAAGACCTTCAAGCTCTGTTCCCTGTCCTACATCACCTGATACTGCAACAACTTCACAGTTATCATAGTTCTCTTTAAGCCACGGAATGATGATTGATGTATCCAATCCGCCTGAATATGCTAATACTACCTTTTTAATCTTTGACATTTTTCTATTCCTCCGTTTTTCTTTCTGCTATGTATAATAATACAAATTTTATGCATAGTCAAGTGCATTTTGCATTTTTATAATATGGTACAAATTTTATAAAATAAAGCCGATTTTCTTCATCACTTTGTCTAAAGTACGCTGTGAAATGCGTCTTGCAATCTCTGCACCCTTCTGGGCACATTCCATGAGATACTTGGGATCTTTCATGTATTCATCAAATTTTTCCTGTACGGGACGAAGCTCCTCAACTACCGCTTCACCTACTGCAGTTTTGAAATCGCCGTAACCTTTACCTGCGAAATCTTTTTCAATCTGCTCATAGGAAAGACCTGTGCAGCAAGAATAAATTGACATAAGGTTGTTGATACCGTCCTTGCCGTCTGCATATCTTACACAAGCTTCGCTGTCTGTAACAGCGCTTCTCATTTTCTTCATGATAGTTTCAGGTTTATCAAGCATTGAGATAAAGCCTTTTACATTGGGGTCAGATTTACTCATTTTCTTTGTCGGCTCCTGAAGGGACATAACTCTTGCACCCTCTTTGCCGATGAACGGTTCGGGAAGTGTGAAAACATTTCCGTAAATTCCGTTGAAGCGACTTGCGATATCTCTTGCTATTTCAAGATGCTGTTTCTGGTCTGCGCCTACGGGAACGAAATCTGCCTGATAAAGCAAAATATCTGCTGCCATTAAAACAGGGTATGTAAACAAACCTACATTGACATTGTCTGCGTGTGCTTTTGATTTATCCTTGAACTGAGTCATTCTTGACATTTCACCAAACTGTGTATAGCAGTTAAGCAACCATGCAAGTTGTGAATGCTGAGGAACATGGCTCTGAATAAATACGATGCTCTGCTCAGGGTCAAGACCTATGGATAATAAAATCGCATACATTTCAAGAATCTGCTTTTTGAACTGCTTGGGGTCCTGTCTTACCGTTATTGCGTGTAAATCTGCAACAGCATAACAGCAATCGTAATCCTCGCTCATGTTCTTCCAGTTTTTGAAGGCTCCGAGGTAGTTACCTAAAGTAGGTGTACAGCTTGCCTGAACACAGCTTAATATTTTCTTTTTTCTTTCGGTATTTTCCATTAGAACTTCCTCCTGATTTAACCGAGAATTTTCATACCCTTTACAATACCCTCATCTGTCGGGGTTGAGAAATTGACTCTGAATGCATTTGTCTTATCTGTCGGCTGAGCCATAAATGCTACACCGGGTACTACAGCAACCTTATTTTCTGCTGCTGTTTTGCAGAAGGTGGGCATATCAACGCTTTCAGGTAAATCACACCAGATAAACAAACCGCCTTCAGGTCTTACATACTCTACAAAGCCGCCTAAATTTTCATCAATGCAGTCGCACATTAAATTGAGCTTACCCTTGTAAATTTCTCTGATTTTTTCAATGTGATTCTCAAAATCATATTTATCCATCCACTCGTCAACGAGCATCTGATTGAACATCGGTGTGTGAACATCTGATGCCTGTTTACCTACTGTCATTTTTGCAATAACATCCTGAGGTGCAATTGTATAACCAACTCTGAGTCCGGGTGATAAGATTTTTGAGAAGGAGCCTACATAAATTACAAGTCCGTCTTCGTCAAAGCTCTTGATAGCGGGAACGTGTTCACCTGTAACTCTTAAATCTCCGTAGGGGTTATCTTCAAGAATCATAACATTATATTTCTTTGCAAGTTCATACAAAGCCTTACGCTTTTCAAGCGAACAGGTTACACCCGAAGGATTCTGGAAATTGGGAATTGTATATATCATTTTTACATTCTTCTCGGTTTTGAGCAAATTCTCAACCTGTTCAATATTAAGTCCGTCAGGTTCAACATCAACACCGCGAAGCTCAACATTATATGAACGGAAGCAATTGAGCGATCCGATGAAGGACGGACCTTCACAGATAACAATATCACCCTCGTTACAAAGAACCTTTGTTGCAAGGTCAACAACCTGCTGTGCACCTGATGTTATTATGATATTATCAAAATCTCTGCCGATGTTATGTTTTGCTTTCATGTAAGCGGAAATTCTTTCACGAAGGGGATTGTATCCCTCTGTTACGCCGTACTGTAAAGCCTCTATCGGACGGTTAGTTAAAATGTTTTCTGCAATCTTCTGTACCTCTTCAACAGGGAATGCATTGGGTGCGGGATTTCCTGCCGCAAAAGGTATGACATCTGACCCTGCAGTTGCTTTGAGAATTTCTCTGATTGCTGAGGGTTTCAATGCCGAAATTCTGTCTGAAAAACGATAATCCATACTAATCATTCCATTCGTCAATAATTTTTCATTATATTGTATCACTTAAATCTAAATCTTTCAATAAAAAATAAACATTTTTCTTGTTTTTTGTTGATAAAAATGTTATTATATATTATCTGTAAAAAGGAAAGGTATATTTATGAAAACTTTTAAGACTTTATTGATAACATTTATATTGATTTTGTGCCTGTCTTTTTCAGCTTTTGCTGAGGAAGCAATTTCTGTTACAGAGATGAAAAATCCTGCCGGAACTCTCCTTTGCGTTGCGCACGGCGGTATTCACACAGAGCATGAAGCAAACTCCGAGGAAGCTATTGACAAGGCTATTGAAATGGGTGTTGATATCATTTCAATCGATGTCAAAAAAGCTGTCGGCGGTCTTACTGCGATTGATAACAGCGAAGAATCAGATCTTGAATTTTTCCTTCTCAGCTATAACACAAAAGCTGTGTTTATGATAAACGATGCAGAAAGATACAAAAAAGAGCTTTACGGAATAATCGAAAGAACCGAATCTTTTGACAGCGTTATTCTCCGTATGAACTGTGAGTTTTCCGAAATTGCGGATTGGTATAATTCTCTCAAAGTAAAGCCCATGATTATTTGCAAATATTCAGGTAACATTATATTTAATGTTCTGTCCGAAGCTTCGGATAACTTTGAAGCAGGTCTGCCTGTTGTTGAATATGCAACAAAGAATGTAAACGGCGTACTTTTCAACGGACTTACACAAAACAGTTATGTTTATAACAACTATTTTTCAAAGGGCAGAAAATTCATTTCAACAGTTGATAAAGACCTTTGCGGTAACCGTCAGGACACCGTACAGTATTGGGATGAGCTTTGTTCCTTAGGCTTTAATATGATTGAAACAGATAATCCTGAAACCTTTATCAAATACAGAGAATTTGCAAAAGAATCCTATGCACAGCTTAAAGCTGATTACGAAGCTGCAAAGAAGGCCGAAACAAGCAAAAGCTCAAAGGCAGCTTTAAAAAATTATAATGAGGTTATGCATGAAGTAAATCAGCTTCTCGGAAAGGGCATCTATTCTCTCAATGCTCTTGACATGGCATCTGAAGACCTTGAAGATGCAGTCAACGGAATGATTCCTACTTATGATAATTTCAACAGTGAAGGCAGAGTGGATTTGAGTATCGGTAAAATTTCACTCGCAATCTCTGCCGTTATCATTTTTGCAATAGTACAGATACATATTCTCAAGAAAAGAAAGAAGGACGACTGATGAAATATATCGGTGAGAAATGTCCTGTCTGCGATAACATTTTTGCAGAAGGCGAAGATATTGTTGTCTGTCCCGAATGCGGTACTCCGTTCCACAGAGAGTGCTGGAATAATGAAGGCAGATGTATAAACGAAGATAAGCACGGAGAATTTGTATGGTCTCCGAAGAAAGATATCATAGAGGTTGAACCGCTTTCTTCAGCAGATTCAACAATCAGCAAACTTTGTCCCGTATGTTCTTCAAGAAATGATGAAAATGCAACCGTCTGTAAAAGCTGCGGTCATACATTAAGCGACGATGAACCGAAAATTTTCACGGATTTTCAGGGCTTCGGACAGAATGCACCTGACAGCGACAAGGAGATTGACGGTGTAAAAGCTTCAAAAATTATCCGTTATGTTCAGATCAACTACCACAGATATCTTGACAAGTTTTCAAAGAAATTTTCTTTCAACTGGGCAGCATTTTTCTTCAATCCCTTTTGGTTTTTCTACAGAAAACTTTATTATGTAGGCGGAATCTTTATCGGCATCCAATTGCTTATTTCGATATTGATTGCATTTTTTATGAACAGACTCGGACTTACCGAAGTGATGGTATCTTATATGGAAGCCGCTTCCTCAGGCAGTGTTGAAGCTATGCAGACGGCATTACTTTCTCTTGAACCTTATATGACTGAGTTTTCCGTCCTTGCTCTCATATCGGCATTACCGAATATTATAGTCGGATTTATTGCTGACAGAATTTATAAGCGTAAAGCTTTTAAAGATATTAAAAAGATAGACGAATCAGGCGAAGCCGTAAATCCTTTAAGCCTTGCAAAACACGGTGCAGGTGTTTCAATCCTTGCCGCAGGGCTTAGTTACATCGGTTACAATGTCCTGACAAATCTATTGTCAACATTATTATAATGAAAGAGGAGAAAAAAATGAAAATCAAAAAAGCCATTATTCCCGCAGCAGGTATGGGAACAAGAGTTTTACCTGCATCAAAAGCAGTTCCGAAGGAAATGCTCAACATCGTTGACAAACCGGCTATTCAGTACATCGTTGAAGAAGCTGCAGCTGCAGGTATTGAAGATATACTTATCATCACAAATCGCGGCAAAGGAGCTATTGAAGACCACTTTGACCACAACTTTGAGCTTGAAACAAAACTTGCAGGCAATCCCTCAAAGGCTGACATTTTAGAACAGGTTGAAATTCCCTCAAATCTTGCTAACGTATATTTCCTTCGTCAGAAAGAAACAAAAGGTCTCGGTCATGCAATCCTTTGCGCTAAATCTTTCATCGGTGACGAACCCTTCGCAGTTTTATACGGCGATGATGTTATCATTTCAGAAAAACCCGTTATTCAGCAGCTTTGCGAAGTTTACGAAGAATACGGTATGGGTACAGTAGGTGTTAAGGAAGTTCCGAGAAAGGACGTTTCCAAATACTGCTCACTTGATGTTGAACCCCTTCGCGACAATGTTATGAAATGTAACTACATAATTGAAAAACCCACAGAGGATCAGATTATGTCCTGCTTCTCAATCTTAGGCAGAGTTGTTCTTCCTCCCGAAACATTTGAGCTTCTTGAAAATTCTCCCTATGATGAAAAAACCGGCGAACTCTTCTTGACAGAGGCTATGTGTACTCTTGCTCAGCGCGGTCAGCTTACAGCTGTTGACTTCGTCGGTAACCGTTATGACATGGGTAACAAATTGGGCATCATGAAAGCTAACTGCGAAGTTGCATTGGAGCATCCTGAAATCGGCGAAGATTTCAAGAAATACATCAAGGAACTCGCTGCTTCTATATGACCAAAAAAGAACGCGCATTAAAAGCTGTCGGGGCACTCAAAAAAGAGTACCCCGACGCTATATGCTCACTTGTATATAATGTACCGCACGAACTGTTAATTGCAACAATGCTTTCTGCTCAATGCACCGATGCCAGAGTTAATTTGGTAACTCCCGCACTTTTCGGGAAATATAAAACTGTTGAGGATTTTGCCGAAGCCGAGGTTGAGGATATTGAAGAAATTATCCGTTCCTGCGGTTTTTTTCACAGTAAGGCAAAAAATATAATAGGAGCTATGAAAATACTCCGTGACAATTTCAATTCCGAAGTCCCCGATAATATTGAAGATCTGATAACCCTGCCGGGAGTCGGCAGAAAAACTGCAAATCTAATTTGCGGAGATATTTTTAATAAACCCGCCGTTGTTGCGGATACTCATTTAATAAGGATAACAAATCTTTTGGGTTTGGTTAATACCAAAGACCCGAAAGCAGTTGAATTTGAACTCAAGAAGCTTTTGCCGCCTGAGGAAAGTAACGATTTCTGTCACCGCTGTGTTTTGCACGGCAGAGCAGTCTGCGTTGCGCGTCGTCCTAAGTGTGACATCTGCTCAATGAATAAATTTTGCAAATCATCAAAGATTGAAGGTTGATAATATGGCTGAAAAAATTAAACTGAATTACGGCAAGACCTTTCTTATCGGCTTCGGTTTTTCCGCAAGTATGATAGCTTGGATTATTTATAATGCCTATGTACCGCTTATGTTAAAAGAAAATGAGTTTATAGGTTCACTTTCTTTTTCGGGTACACTCATAGGTCTTATTATGGTTATCGACAACCTTTTCGGTGTTGTTTTCCAGCCTCTGTTCGGTAATATTTCCGACAGAACTCATACACGTTTCGGCCGTCGTACTCCGTTTTTGCTTGTTGGCATTCCGATATCGGCTTTACTTTTTATGCTGATACCTCATTTAAGTAATGTTATATGGGCATTTATGCTCTGCATCATTCTTTTCAACTTTGTTATGTCAACATGGCGTTCACCCGTTGTAGCACTCATGCCCGACCTTACTCCTTCGGAAGTAAGAAGTGAAGGTAACGCCGTCATCAATCTTATGGGCGGTGTAGGTACTGTTTTAGGTACGGTTGCAGGTACTCTGGTTTGTATCATTTTCGGCATAGACAAAAATGATGTTCACGCTGTAAGAAGCGCTGTATTCATTTTCGGTGCTGTATTTATGATAATCTGTCTGTTTGTTGTTTTCTTCTTTGTAAGAGAACCCGACAACAGACTTTCAGCAGATAAATCAAGAGCTATGGCTGATGATTATTCCTCAAAACAGCAGAAAAAAGAAGAAAAAGAAAGACTCAAAAAAATGAAGCTTACAAAAGCTGAGCGCAGAAGTCTTATCTTTATGCTCATAGCACTTTTCTTTAATTCAAATGCTATGGACTCCATTCAGACATATTTCACAACCTTTGCAACATCAGAACTCAACATGGCTGAATCAACAGCAACACTTTTTGTTTCCGCTTTTGCCGTTGCAACTGTTGCGGTTGCCATACCTGCAGGTAAGCTCGGTCAGAAAATCGGCAGAAAAAAGACTGTTATGATAGGCTTTTTGTCTGCGTTAATTGTATTCGCACTCTATTTTATAATCAGACAGGATTGGATGCTCTATATCGCAATTATCTGCGGCGGCGGAATCATGGCTTTGATTACAATAAACACTCTGCCTTTGGTTCTTGAAATCGGCGGTAGTGAAAAAATCGGCACATTCACAGGTTACTATTACACTGCAACCTTCTCCGCTTCCGTTGTAGGTCCCGTGCTCTGCGGCAGTATCTTCGACTTATCAGGCACTTATTGGTCACTTTTCTTATACTGTCCTCTTTGCTTTGTTTTTGCTTTACTTGCTATTTCGTTCGTAAAACACGGCGAGGTTATTGACGAAAAAGTTTTAAAAGAAATTCAATCGGAAGTGGATTAAATGACAGGTTATATTATATTATCGGCAGTGCTTGTTTTACTTGCGGTAATTCTCATTCGCGCTGCACTCTTTGTTGAAAAAAAACAGAATACAGAAAAATTTGACGGCAAAGATATCAATGATAAAAAAGCACTTGAGCATCTTTCCGAAGCGATAAAAATTGATACCACATCGGTTGAAAATCTTGATAAGAATGCTGATTTCAGTAATTTCTATGAGTTCCACGAATTTTTAGAACGCACCTATCCCCTCATTCATAAAACAATGAAAAAAGAAGTAATCGCAGAAGCCTCGCTTCTGTATTATTGGTAAGGTAAAAACCCCGACCTGAAACCGATTGCGATGCTTTCCCATCTGGATGTTGTCCCCGTTGAAAAGGGCACGGAAAACGACTGGAAAT
>JAFRZS010000180.1 GCA_017442445.1 Clostridia bacterium | reverse complement strand
GTAACAGATGTAACACCTGTATAGAAATATACGTCATCGTTCAAAGCAAGGTAGTTATAGCCTTCTGTTGTAACCTTAACATCCTTCTGTGCAAGGAGTGAGTTCCAGAAACCGTTCTTGAACTGACCTGAATAGTCATACTGCTTGATGATAAGTGACGGTGTGTAAACTCTGTCAATCCACTGAAGTTCCTTCTTTGTGCGGATATCTTCTATTGAGTAATAATCACATTCGCCTGTAACAGCATTACATACTACTGCGCCTACTACATCGTCACCGCCCATAAGACCGATAGTCATATCTATGCGTGCGCAAATCCAATAAGGCTGACCTTTTTCGTCGATTTCAAAACTCGGTTCATCAAAAATATATGTCGGATACTGGAATCTGAGATGTCTTGAAAGGCGTTTACCGAAATGTTCCGCTGTTGTATATTTGATGTTGTTTTCGAGTTCAACAAGTTCAGTCTGCTGTGTTGTCATATTAACTACAACATATGCAGGGATACCGTGTTTTGTATTTGCAAGCCATTTGATAATTCCCGCATATTTCAACGGAACAACTCTTACAGGCTGATTCTGATAGTTTATCTGTGTCTGATAAGCAGCATCAACATCATACTGTGAAACATAGTCAATAAGTTCACCGAGTTTTTTATTCGCAAGAACTGCAGATGATGCATCATCAAGTCTCGGCACACTGGAAAAGTCCTTTATTTCCTGAATATCCTGAGAGAAATTACCGTTTTCAACAGGTAACAGTTCACTGTACTCTTTCGCTCTGAAAACTACCGATGAAATTACAAGTCCCACTAACATTATCACTATCGCAATACCGAGAACGATTCCGGGACCTATTAGCTGTCGCCTTGTAACATAAGGCATATACTCAGGTCTTGTTATTGCTCGTGATGTGATAACTGCCATTATGCCGTAACCGGCGCAGACAACTGCGATGTAGATATAAAATTCCATCGCTTTGAGTGTTATCGGCGGAAGCATGAAATAATATGCTATCGCACCAATGATGATTGTTCCGATAATATTGATTATCGTTTTCAGTACCGCTTTTTCAGGAGAGATAACTACAGCCTTCTGTCTGTTACCGCCACCGAAATTAACTTTAATCGGTCCCATTTTTTCAACTCCTTTTAAATATTACTTATCTTCATTGTCACCGCAAGTTTCAGATACGATAAATTTCGGTCTTGCTTTTACTTCTTCATATATTTTGGAGATGTAAAATCCTATTATACCCAAGCTTATCATCACAACGCCGCCTGTGAAAAGCTGAAGTAAAATAACCGTTGTAAATCCGCTTGCCGCCACGCCGATAATTTTCTGAATTATCGCAATAGCGCCGAATACTACCATCACAATAAACATCAGCACACCGAGAATTGTTACTATCTGCATGGGCGCTGCGGAGAATGATGTGATGTTTGTAATCGCATATTTGATAAGACTCTTTGTTGACCACTTTGATTCACCCGCTGTTCTCTCCTGAACCTCGAAATCAATCTGTATTGTCTTAAAGCCTATCCATGATGAAAGGGCTCTGAAAAATGCATCCTTTTCTCTCATGTTAAGGAAAGCAAGTACAGCTTTTCTGTCAAGCAATTTAAAATCAGATGCTCTTGACATATCAATCTTTGTAGCGCTGCTTATCAAAGAATAAAAACTCTTTGCCGCAAAAGCATGAAGCGGTGACTCCTTACCTCTGTCAGACTTTACAGCTTCTACTACCTCATAGCCTTCTTCCCAGAGTCTGTACATTTCTACAATTTTTTCGGGCGGATGCTGTAAATCACAGTCAATCACAACTGCGCAATCACCCTTTGAATGTGCAAGACCTGCATAAATCGCAGCTTCTTTTCCAAAATTTCTTGAGAAATTAACACCTTTAACATTATTTCTTTCTTCAGATGTCTGTGTTATTTTTTCCCAAGTTGTGTCCTTTGAACCGTCATCAACAAATATAAGCTCGTTGTCAATATCCGCATCTTTTAAAATTGCAGATATAACCTCCGCTGTCTTTGCAATCATAGCTTCTTCATTAAATGACGGGATTACTACTGAAAGCATTTTATCATTCTCCTTTGTTATTCACACAAAACCTTGAACAAGATTTTTGTGACATGGGTGGGTTTGTCTGTTGTTGAGATACAGGGCATGTGTGCATCTTCGGGTAAAAGAATTACAAAATTACCTGCTTTAACTGTTACGAATGTATCGCAGTCATCACGGAAAAATCCTATATCTTTTGCATCATCAAATTCTTCTCTCGGTGTGAAATTATCGTTAAGATTTGCCCAACCGATGTTTTCTTCACCTTCTGCAATAAGCTGAATATCAATATATTTCTTATGTGCTTCAAGGAAGCTTCCTTCTGCAGATTTTGTATCATATCTGCTGATATTTGCACGAAGCTTACTTCCGTCTGCACCGTCAAGGAAATATGTTCCGTTTTCTTTGGGTGACACTTCATTCTCTTTGAGGAAATTTTCTATTGCCTCAACCGAATCACCTAACAAGGATTTATAGAGCGATAAGTTTTTGATGTTGTCCAATACCATAAGTATTACTCCTTTATTTTAATTTTTTGTCGCTTTTATCTTCTGTAAAACTGTATTTGCTACAGGGATAGCATTTGAACTTCCGCTTCCTGAATTTTCAAGGATTACCACAAAGGCATACGGAAATGAAGGATCGTCTGAAAATCCCACAAACCATGCGTGCGGTTCGCCGTTTGAAACTTCGGCAGTTCCAGTCTTTCCGCATATCGAAAGACCCGGAAATCTGCTGTCGCCGTAGTATTTATTCACATTGACTCGCATCAATGATTTTAACTTATTTGCAGTATCTTCTTCAAGCTTTATTGTCTTGCAGTTTGATACTATTGTTTTCTGGGTTGTTGTACCCGCAGGTGAGGTCATTTTATCTATTACATACGGCATTTTTGCTGTGCCGCCGTTTGCAATCGCTCCCATGAGTGTAAGCATATGAGTAGGAGTCACCAATGTATCATACTGACCGATAGATGCCCAGCCTAAATCAATCGCTACAGCCTTTGACAAATCAAAACGGCTTGTATTAACATCTATTTCACCTACAGAAAAATCCTTGTTAAAACCAAGCTTTTCTGCCGTCTGAGTCATCAGCTCATTCCCCAAAAGCTCACCAATCTGGGCAAATGCAGAGTTACAGGAATATCCTAAAGCCTGTTCAAAACTTATTGTTCCGTGAGTTCCGTTACAGATAACTTTTCCGCCACCCATTTCGTAGCTGCCCTTACAGGTAAACTGTCTTGAATAAATGTCAGGTATATTCTCAATAGCTGCCGCCGAGGTTACAATTTTGAAAATTGAACCCGGTGTATAAAGTCCCGAGAACATTCTGTTGAGATATATTCCGTCATATTTTCCGCTTTCGTCTGTATCAATGTCTGTCGGTTTGTTTTCAGGATCAAATGTCGGTGCAGATACAAGGCACTCAATTTCACCCGTTTTATAATTATAAACACTCACGCAACCTTTTCTTCCGTTTAAAGCTTCATATGCAAGAGCACAGACTTCGGAATCAATCGTCAGTATTATATTATTACCCTGACCGTGTTTTTTCAAGTTATATACACCGTTAAAAAGGTTGTAGCCTGTAAGTCTCGCGCTATAGGTCTTATGAATACCCGTTGCAATAAAACCTGTGGTATCTCCAACGGTGTGAAGTGTTGCTTTTCTGACAGATTCACTTTCATTAAAATGTCTTTCGCCGTTTTCGGAATACGCTAAAACAACTCCGTTTCGGTCTTGGATTTCACCCGCATTTATAATTGCTCCGTTGTAGTAAATATGTCTGTCTGCTTTGTTTGTTACCCAATCCGGACCTTTGATTATAAACTGTGCAAGAAGTATTCCCATTCCTGCAAAAAACATAGCAATAACCAAAATTAAAACAAGAGAACGCCTTACTGTATTTTTCATTCAGCTACCTCCTTTTTAATCACAGAAGGTACCGCTGAAAATGTGTCGGCACTTTTTATAAAAGAAAGCATCGCCCAACAGCAAATCATACTTGTACCGCCTCGGCTGATAAACGGAAGTGTAACTCCCGTAAAAGGAAGTATGTCCGTACAACCGAAAACATTCAGTGCACATTGGAACATCAACAATGCCGCCGCAGAGCATGATGCAATAGTATAGAATGCAGAAATTGATGTTTTTGCGCTTTTGATTGTGTATATAGTGATGAACGCAAAGCATGAAATTACAACAAACGCAAGAAGTATTCCCCACTCTTCGCAGAGCATTCCGAATACGAGGTCGGTTGTAGATGCAAAAATATCTTTCAACTCGCCGTTGCCGATACCGACACCGAAAAGTCCGCCTGCCGCAGAATAGATGAGTGTTCTTGTCTGTTGGAAGCCCTGGTCATCAATATAATCCCATACATGTCTGTATGTTGCAAATCTTGTGGCAACATACGGTTTGAAATAAATTATCAACAATGCACCTAAAAGTGCCGCTGCGCATATAAGAATTATTGTTCTTATGTCACCCGAGCGCATAAATGCAATAATAATAAATGTAAAGAAGAATATGAGTGCAGTACCGAAATCTCTCATCAAGAAAAGTATTCCGACACATGCAACCGCAAAAATAATATACTTCGTAATACTTCTTGCCGACTGTAATTTTTCGAGTGTTGCTGCGCCGACAAATACAAATGCTACCTTTACAAGTTCAGACGGCTGAATTGAAATTCCGCCGATTGATATCCAGTTGAGTGTGCCGTTAAATTCAGATGCAAGTAATATATTTACAATAAGCAAAGCAACTGCACCAATCGCTACCGGCATCCGTAATTTCATAACAAGGTCAACATCTTTCAGTATCAGATTAAGTACAACAAATCCGACAAGTCCCAGAATTATTGCAACAAACTGCTTGAAAGCAAAATCCTGTTCAACACTTGCTGAAATTGCAAGTCCTATTCCCGAAAGGAAAAACGCAATCATTTCAAGTTCAAAGTTAGTTTTCTTTGTAACAAGCCATGCTATCAGGAAATAAAGACATTCTATCACAATATAGCCTGAAAAAACTCCGAGCGTTTTCAGATCAATGTCCTCTGTTTTCAGAATCACCTGAATGAATGAAATTATCTGAAAAACAGTTATCAGCAGTAAAACAGGGAACCATGCAAAACGCTTTTCTTCAACTTTTGTATAAAGCTGTGTCATATCTAACCTTTCTGTTTATTTTACTCTCTTGAACCTCAGGCAGAACTTAAGTTTTACTCCGCCGAGATTTATTTCATCATTATCGGAAATTTTAGTTTTTCCTGTTATAAGTTCACCGTTCACCTTTGTACCCGCGGTTGAACCCTTATCTTCAATTATCCAGCCTCTCGTATTATGATAAAGTCTTGCGTGAACCTTTGAGACTGTAGGTACTTTCAAAACAATATCACACTGTTCATCATCTCTGCCTATAATACAATCCGCCATATCAAGACAATATGCCATATCTTTGCTGTCATTGATAAGTGCGGAAACATAAACAGGTTCAGGCTGTTTTACATCGCTCTTTTTTGTCGGCTTTACATTTTTATCTTTCTCGGAAACCTCTGAAACAAAAGGTGTTTCAAACTTATACGCCGCCGTGCCGAAAGAAATAACATCTCCGTCTTTTATCGGGGCTTTCCGTTTGATTTTTTTCATATTTATATAAGTTCCGGTCTTAGAAAAAGTATCCGTAACATACCACGATTTTTTTCTGAGTGAAATTACAGCATGAAATCTTGAAACGGTGCCGTGATCAAGCACTATATCACACGCCTTACTTCTGCCGATTGCTGTTTCAAATTCCTTAAGACTTGTCCGCTCGCCGCTTGAGGTGCTTGTGAGAAACGCTTTTTCTGTCTTATTACCTTTGTGACGAAGGAGTGAAATTATACAGAATATCAAAACCAAAATACCGATAACGCTTATTGCGTATCTGCTTATCTGTTCTAAAAATTCAAGCACAATTTCCCCTCCTCTCAAAGTCGCTATTACACACAGTAATTATAATCTTTTTACTCTAAAAAGTCAAACAAGTTTTTAATTTTGAAGGTATTTTAAATTTTTTTAAAACAAATCGTTTTTAATGCGTATAAAGATTGACAAAAGCACCCTAAATATGTAATAATATTCTGTAATAAATTTTTCAAGGAGGTAGGAAAAATATGCCACCTATCATTTCAGTTGAAGGTCTTACGAAATCATACGGCCACCACAATGTGCTTGATAATATTTCGTTCTCTTTCCAGCCCGGTCAGATTATCGGTCTGCTCGGTCCCAACGGTTGCGGAAAAACAACTCTGATCAAGGTACTTACAGGTCTTATCAAAGATTACGAGGGTAAAGTTTATATTGACGGACGCGAACCCGGTGTTACATCAAAAGCACTTATTGCTTTTATGCCCGATAAGTCCTATATCCCCGATTGGATGAATCCTGTTCAGGCTGTAAACTATATTGCCGATTTCTTTGCAGACTTTGACAAAGAGAAAGCTTTGGAAATGGTTGACCGCTTCGGTCTTCCCAGAAAGCAGAAAATGAAATCAATGTCAAAGGGTATGAAAGAAAAGCTTCTCCTTATACTTGTTATGTCGAGAAATGCAAAGCTTTATATCCTTGACGAGCCACTCGGAGGCGTTGACCCCGCCGCTCGTTCATTTATCCTTGACATCATTATGAATAACTACGCCAAGGATTCAACAGTTCTTCTCTCAACTCACCTTATCAATGATGTTGAAAGAATTTTCAACAGTGTTCTTATGATTGACAGAGGCAACATTGTTGTAAATTCGTCTGTTGATGACATCAGAAACAGCGGTAAAACAGTAGAAGACGTATTCAAGGAGGTATTCGGATATGCTTGGCAAGTTGATTAAAAATGAATTCAAGACTACTTGGCAGTCAATGTCAGGAATATATCTTGCAGCAGGCATCACAGCATTAACCATGCTTATTTTCGTTGTGCTGAAGATAAAAGCAATTACTGCAATCGGTTCAATAGCACTTTTGGTTATTGCGGCAGTTT
>JAFRZS010000179.1 GCA_017442445.1 Clostridia bacterium | reverse complement strand
TTTATTCACTTAATTGTACCATATCACGACTTATGTTTCAATAATTAAACCGCTATATTTTAGTTCAAGTCCTCACCGAAAGCTGTTTTGGGCGGAGGATATCTATGAAATTCAACTATGAAAATTTGTATAGAAAAAGTCCGAAACCGTTTTGGTTTCGGACTTTTCTGACCCGATATCTAAATCGGTTCGCATTGTTGGTTTCGGAGGCAGGATTTGAACCTGCGGCCTCCGGGTTATGAGCCCGACGAGCTACCGAACTGCTCTACTCCGCGATATGCAATTTTCTTGACTGCTTTAATATTATAACCACATTGTACTAAAAAGTCAAGCCTTTTTTTATATTTAATTATAATATACGTCTTTTCGTCTTGAAAATACCAAATTTTTGTGATAAAATAAGCAGGATATGTTATTTACTATATGTAGGGGAGGTTTTTCTTGTGAAAAATGTTCTTGTAATTTTCGGCGGTGCTTCATCTGAACATGATGTTTCTTTAGTTTCTGCAAACTCCGTAATTAAAAATATACCTACCGACAAGTAAAATGTTATACTGCTTGGAATTACTAAGGAAGGCGAGTGGCTTCACTTTAAAGGTGATGTTGATTTGTTGCCGAATGATAAATGGATAGTTGATGAATTTTGTTGTCCTGCAATCATTTCACCTGATGCTAAAAACGGCGGTCTTATCATTTTTGAAAAAGACGGCAGTATTACTAATATTAAAATTGATGTTGTATTTCCTGTTTTGCATGGCAAAAACGGTGAGGACGGAACAATTCAGGGCTTGTTCCAGTTAGCGAATATACCTTTTGTCGGCTGTGACAGTCTTTCGTCAGCAGCTTCAATGGATAAAGGTTATACAAATATGGTAGCAGACTATCTTGGCGTACCTCAGGCAAAATGGGTTGCTACAAAGAAATTCTCGTACAACAAGAATCCTGATAAATTCATTCAAAATACAGTTGAGTATCTCGGCTTCCCGATTTTTGTTAAACCTGCAAATGCCGGTTCGTCTGTCGGAATTACAAAAGCTACGGATATTGACTCACTCAGAAAAGCTATTGATATAGCTTTTGAACATGACAACAAGGTGGTTTTTGAAGAAAATATTGACGGCTTTGAGGTTGAGTGCGCTGTTTTAGGTAACGATGAATTATTTGCTTCCGTAGTTGGCGGAATCACACCGTGCAACGAATTTTATGACTATGAAGCAAAATATATTTCAGGTACAAGTGAGTTATCAATTCCTGCAAAATTACCTGAAGATAAATTAGCTGAGGTTCAGAAGGAAGCTAAGAGAATATTTGACGGTTTAGGTTGCTCAGGTATTTCAAGAGTTGATTTCTTTGTAAGAAAATCAGATTACAAGGTTATGTTCAATGAAATTAATACAATTCCCGGTTTCACATCAATCAGTATGTATCCTAAAATGATGGAGGCCAGCGGAATAAGTTATCCTGATTTACTTGATAAAGCTTTGACACTTGCAATTGAAAAATGGAGTAAATAATGAAAAGTGATGTTATAATTACCATTACCGATTCACATATAATGGATGATGAAACAACAGGTGCTACTTTAACCACTGTCGGAAAATTCTGGGGTAACAGCATGGATTATTATATAGCCTATGCCGAACAAGACGAAGAACTTTCAGGCAGTGAAACGGAAATTCATGTTGAAAATGAAAATAAGGTTACGATGACAAGGAGAGGTAAATATAATACTACTCTTGTTATTGAACCAAATCAAAGACATAATTGCTTTTATAATACTCCTGCAGGTGAACTGATGATGGGAATATTTGCAAAAACAGTTGTTTCCGAGGTTGATGAATTAGGCGGCGAATTGACTTTTAGTTATACAATTGATTTCAATTCAGGTTTTGCTTCGGAAAATGAATTAAAAATAACAATCAGAAAGAAGGACCGAACACAATGTCAGTGTTAGTACAAAAAGTTCAGGACGATTTAAAAAATATTATAGGAGAGGCAATAAAATCTGCAGTTGCATCAGGAAAATTATTTGATGCAGAAAGTGCTGATTTTATTATAGAAACACCTGCAGACAAAACAAATGGTGATTTTTCTTCAAATGCCGCTTTAGTTAATGCTAAAACATTCAGAACTGCACCGCGAAAAATCGCTGAAGCTATAAAATCATCTATAAATCTTGAAGGAACATATTTTGACCGCTGTGAAGTTGCGGGTCCCGGCTTCCTTAATTTCTTTTTAAGTGACTCATATTATGCGGCGATTCTTGCAGATGTTCTTGATAAGGGTATTGAATACGGACGCTCAGATTATGGTAAGGGCAAGAGAATAAATGTTGAATTTGTATCTGCAAATCCGACAGGTCCTATGCATATGGGTAACGCACGCGGCGGTGCATTAGGCGATTGTCTTGCAGCTGTTTTAGATGCGGCAGGTTATGATGTTGAACGCGAGTTTTATATCAATGATGCAGGCAATCAGATTGAAAAATTCGCACTTTCACTTGATATCAGATATCAGCAGTTATTTAAAGGTGAAGATGCTGTTGAATTACCTGAAGACAGCTACCACGGTGAAGATATCGTTGACAGAGCAAAGGAATTTGCTGAAATCCACGGCGATAAATATATAAATGCAACAGAGGAAGAAAGACGCCGGGCACTTGTTGAATTTGCATTACCCAAGAACATTGAAGCTATGCAGAACAACCTCGGCAAATACAGAATTGACTACGACACATGGTTCAGAGAAAGTGTGTTACACAACAGCGGCGATGTAAAGGATACTGTTGCTTTACTTACAGAAAAAGGCCTTACTTACGAAAAGGACGGCGCACTTTGGTATAAAAACTCAGAGGTGCTCACAAAGAGATTACTTGCTCAAGGAAAAACTCAGGAAGAAATTGATAAGCTTGAATTAAAAGACGATGTTCTTATAAGACAGAACGGAAATCCGACATATTTCGCAGCTGATATTGCGTATCACAGAAACAAACTTGCAGTTCGTAACTTTGATATTGCAATTGATGTATGGGGCGCTGATCATCACGGTCATGTTGCACGAATGAAGGGTGCTCTTGATGCAATCGGTCTTGACGGTGACAGATTAGATATCATTCTTATGCAGCTTGTAAGACTTACAAGAAACGGTGAAGTAGTAAGAATGTCAAAGCGTACAGGTAAAGCTATTACTCTTGTTGATTTGCTCGAAGAGATCCCTGTAGATGCCGCAAGATTCTTATTCAACATGAGAGAACCTGCATCACAGATGGAATTTGATCTCGACCTTGCAGTTGAGCAGAGTTCTAAAAATCCCGTTTATTACTGCCAGTATGCACATGCAAGAATCTGCAGTATTTTAAGAAAACTCGAAGAAGCTAATGTTGAAATTAAGCCCTATAATCTTGAAAACCTCATGCTTTTGAAAGCTGACGAGGAAAGAGAGCTTATAAGACATCTTTCAGCTTTGACAAACGAGATTATAAATGCTGCTAAATATTATGATCCCGCAAGAATTACTCGCTATGTTATTGAACTTGCTACTCTTTTCCATAAGTTCTATAATGCTTGCAGAGTTCAGTGTGATGACGAAAACTTAATGCAAGCAAGAATTTATCTTTGTATCTGTGTTAAGCAGACTATTAAAAACATTCTTGAAATGTTAAAAATAACAGTTCCTGAATCAATGTAATAAAAATCAAATCCCCGAATTTCTTCGGGGATTTTTTAATATTATTTTGTTTTGAATACTGCTGAAAGGCAATCAGCTGATACTGTTTTCCAGAAGCTGTTTGCATAAACTTTAACGATGTATTCAGTATTGCTGTCAAGGTCATCAATAAGCTGTGTAACAGTTTCAGGCATATTGTAAAGATAGTAGCTTGACCATACACAAACTTTTCTTCTGAGAACATTGTCAGATTTTCTGTAAACATAAATGTCGTAGCCATTGACAAAAGGTTCATCTTCAGCCTGTGTAAAAGTAACTGAACAGGAATTGTCAGTAATTTCGGTAACATCAAGTTTTGACTGAGCAGGGAAGTAGGGTGCTTTTGCTGTTACATATCTTTTGTCTGTGTATTTGAATGATTCGGGATTCGAAGGTTCATCAATTTCCCACGGCGGAGCAAAGAAATTTTCGGTCAGAACATCGTATGTATAAATTCTGACTCTGTTGTCCTTGTCCGCTTCAACTATAAGCATCTGAGCAGCTTCGTTTTTATCGGGCGGTATTGTTCCGTAAACTTTATCGAATTCATCAAGTTCAAAATAGTAAAGAGTACCTGTTCCGACTGATGTAAAGTGCTTCTGATGAATTGAACGAGGGTCGTTTATCGGTGCATGCGAGTGTCCTGAAAAGTCAATGACCTGCGGATAATTTACAAGAGTAGGAATAAGTTCGTCTTCGCCCCAGTTGATGCTTCCGTAGACAGTATCTGTTATATGGGGATGCTGGAAGAAGAATATTGGTTTTTTAGGATCGTCATTTGCTGCTTCTCGAAGACTTTTTGAAGCAAATTCAATTTTTTGATCGTTAAATCTGCAACCGTTTGTAGTAGTTACACCTATAAAATGGAATCCGTTTATTACTTTGTGTGTATCAGGTGCCATATTAAAGATTCTGTCAAATCTTTCTAAGGCTGCTTCTTCGCCACCGTTTGCCTGGCTGAATTCGTGACTTGCAAGTGTTAATGTAACATCTGTGCCTTCTTTTATGTTTTTATCTATTGAATCTTTGAAAGCTTTCATCTGAATTTCGGAACCGCTTGTTGCGAAATCGCCGACAACATAAAGTGCGTCAAGATTTTTGTACTCACAGCTTTCGGCATATTTATATGCACATTTGATTGCTTTTTCAAAACGGTCGCGAACTTCAGTATGTTCGTCTTTATAATGAACATCGGATACTACCATAAATCTTAAAATCGGATTAAATTTTTTATCCATAGTTATCACTCCTTTGTTTAATGATACATCACAATCTCTTAAAAGTAAAGCAAAAAATTTTTAACAAAAAAGTATTTGACGAAAAAAATTTTTGTTATATAATATAGATATTAAAAGAAAAAGAGGTATTTATGATATGAATTGTAAATTTTGCGGATATACAATAAAACCCGACCAGCAAATCTGTCCCAACTGCGGATCAAAATTATCACCTTCACGGCCTTCACAGGGCGGAACAATGATTTTTGAAACCGTAAGGCAGGAAAAGCAAAAACAACCTTCACAACCTCGTCCGCATCAAACGGTAAAGAAAAAATCAAATAATACAGCTGTTGCTGTACTTTCGTGTCTTCTTGCAATACTGGTAGTTGTCTGCGTAATCCTTAATTTAAAAGTATTCAATGTATTTCCTTTTGTTGAAGAAACAACAACTACGACAACTGAAAGCACAACAGTGTCTCCTTATGAAGCTTTATTTGAATATGAAACATACGGTGACAATCTCACTATAACAAAATATACAGGTTCTGAATCAACTGTTATAATTCCGACAGAAATTAACGGAAAAAAAGTTACAAAAATAGGGGAT
>JAFRZS010000178.1 GCA_017442445.1 Clostridia bacterium | reverse complement strand
AGCTGAACTCAAAGGCGCTGCTGCTGAGCTTGTAGCAAACGGCGATGTTAAAGCCGCTTTAGGTGTTGATATAAACGGCGCACCCAGACGTGCCGCCGCTATGTCAGGTGTGAAATTCTTAAAAACAACTTACGGAACAGTATCCCGTTACGGTGTTATCTCAACTGCCGCATCAGGTGAAACTGTCGGTGTTTATGCAAAAGACACAGACTCTGTCAAAGAAATTATGACAGTAATTGCAGGTCACGATGAAAAAGACGGCACAAGCTTAAGACAAGACAGCTATGAATACAAAAATGACCTTGATGTAAAAGGTATGAAGGTCTGTATAATCAATGACCTTATGAAACTCGCTGACGATTCTGTAAAAGCTGAAATCAACGCTTTTGTTGACACACTTAAAGCTAACGGCGTTGAGGTAGCTGAAATTGACTGCAATCTCTTTGAAATTGCAAACACAGCATGGCAGATTCTTATGACTGCAGAAACCTGTAACAATGTATCTCGCTATGACGGTGTTAAATACGGCCACCGTGCAAAAGAATACAAAAATATTGACGAGTTATATGTAAATTCAAGAACAGAGGGCTTCAATTTCCTCACTAAAGCAGTTATTCTTTACGGTTCAGATGTTCTTTCTAAAAACCGTTATAAAGATTGCTATGACAAATCACTCAGAGTTCGCAGAGTAGTCCACGAAGGTCTTGAAAAAATTCTTGCTGATTATGATGCAATCGTTACTCCTGTTTGTTCTTGTGAAAAATATGAAGCTTATGATATCAGCGAAGCTTTTGTTAAAGTTTTTGATGAAAGTATATTTACTGCAGTTGCTAACCTTACAGGTATCCCCGCACTCACATCAGGTAAGGTTCAGCTTATCGGTAAAGCATTTTCAGAAAGCACACTCTTAAGTCTTGCAGGCAGTGTTGAAAGGAAGGGTGAATGAATATGAAATACGAAATCGTCATCGGCCTTGAAACTCACGTTGAATTAAATACAAATTCAAAAATCTTCTGTTCATGCGGCGGTCATTCTTCTCCGAAAGAACCCAACGACTGCGTATGCCCTGCTTGTTCAGGTATGCCCGGTATGCTCCCCGTCATGAACAAGAGAGTTGTTGAACTCGCAGTTACGGCAGGTCTTATGCTCAACTGCAACATCAACAGATATACAACTTTTGATAAGAAAAACTACTACTACCCCGACCTCCCCTGCGCTTATCAGATTACACAGCTCAATCACCCCATCTGCACAGACGGTTGCGTAACTCTCAAAACTTCTGAGGGCGCTCGTGATATCCGTATCAAGCAGATTCACATGGAAGAAGACGCAGGTAAATTAGTTCACGGCGGTAATTCTTCATTCGTAGACTTTAACCGTACAAGTGTTCCGCTTATCGAAATCGTTACTCAGCCCGATTTCCGCAGCGCTGAAGAGGTTGTAACATACCTTAACAAGCTGAAATCCATGTTCATTTCAGGCGGCATTTCAGAGTGTGAAGAAGGTGCTATGCGTTGCGACGTAAACATCTCCGTCCGTCCCGAAGGCTCTGAGGAATTCGGTGTCCGTACAGAAATCAAAAACATGGCTTCCTTTGAAGCTATTGAACGTGCAATCCGTTACGAGTCACAGCGTCATATTGATGCTATTGAATTTGAAACAGAAGAGCTTGTTCAGGAAACAAGACGCTTTGATGATGTCAGCGGCAAAACTTTTGCTATGCGTAACAAGGAAACAGAAGCGGATTATCGCTACTTCCCCGATGCAAACTTAATGCCTATTATCATTGATGATGAATGGCTTGAAGAAATCAAAGCAGCTAAACCCGAAGCAATTGACGAAAAAGCTGAGCAGTACAGACTCGCAGGTATTTCCGATAAGGAAATTGATATGCTTATGTCAAACCACAAGATTTCATCACTCCTTGACGATACTGTTGCTCTCGGATGCAATCCCAAGGATACAGCAGGTTGGATTCTTACAGACTGTGCAGGTATTCTCCGCAAAGACGGCAAGACCTTCAATGACCTCGCTGTTACTGCAGAAAAACTTTCAGCTATCATCAAGACGGTTGACAGCGGTGACATCAACAGAAATATCGGTAAGAAAATTCTTATCGCAGTTGTTGAAAGCGATGTTGACCCCGTTCAGTATTGCAAAGAAAACGGCTTTGACAAGAAAGTTGATGCTTCTGCAGTTGAGAGTGTTATAGATTCTGTTATAGCCAATAATCCTCAGGCTATCGCAGATTACAAGGCAGGTAAAACAAAGGCTCTTATGGCTCTCTTCGGCTCATGCATGAAGGAACTCAAAGGCGCGGCAGACCCCGCAGTAATCAAAGAACTTCTTGAAAACAAAGTTAAAAATATGTAACAAAAAAATCAGGTTGGCATTAAGCTAACCTGATTTTTTTAATCCATTTTATATACTGTTATAAGTACATTCTCTTTTGAAAAAATGAAAACCGTACCCTGATAAACCAAAACCACCGAATTTTCATTTTTTGCCTGTATTCTGAGAATTTCTTTTGAAAGTGTTTTTCCTGCAAGTCTTGCACTCGTTCCGTATTTGTATGCATTGTGTGCAAGTTTTTCCATTTTCTTCTCGCTTTTTATACCGAGTCTCTCCCTCATTCTCTCACGCGCATGGTCTGTGAGTGCTATCGGAAAAGTTTCAGGATTTAGAAATCCGTCATCGTCATAGATGCTTTTCTCTTTTTCTTTTATGCTCTCTCTTTTGCTTATTGCGATAACAATAAGCATCACAACTATTATCGCAATAAATATCCAGAACTCAAAATTCAAGTAATTTCCTCCGTGAAAAAATTGTTATTTATCCTGCTCCAAAGACAATTTCGGGAAACGCATGAGCTGACTTGCATATAATTTGCTCGGTCCCGATAAAACAAAGGTGATTACGCATACAAGCGCAAATACAGGAAGATTTGCACCGCCAAACATTTCCATGCTCAGAACAATTGATGCAAGCGGACTGTTTGTAGTACACGCAAAAAGTCCGATAAGACCTAACGCCGCCGCAACGGTCGGGTCAAGACCTAAAAGTATTCCCATAACACATCCGAAAGTAGCGCCGATGCAGAAGGTCGGTACAATTTCACCACCCTTAAATCCTGCCGCCAGAGTTATAGCTGTAAATAACATTTTAAGTATGAATGAATACCAATCCGCATTACCTTCTAATGCTCCGAGAGCCATCTCCATTCCTGCACCGTTGAATCTCTGGTCGCCTACCAACAGTGTCAAGCCTATAATTACGGCTGATCCTATGACAATTCTCAACAGCGGATTTTTAATCCATTCGTGTGCTAAGTGTTCAGCTTTATGGAACAGATAGCACATTATAATTCCTATAACAGAAATCGAAATTGCAAGAACTACAATTTTCCAGCTGTTATCCAATGTGAATAAAACTGTATTTATCTGAATACCCGTTTCACCGTGAACACCTAAATATAAAGAAAGCTTGCTTGCAACCAATGCTGAAACAATGCACGGAAATAACGCAGGCGAAAATATTGTTCCTACGGATTCAAATTCCATTGTAAAGAAACATGCCGTCAGAGGTGTGCCGAATACTCCGGCGAAAACAGCAGTCATTCCGCACATTATAAGTATTGTGCGGTCTTTCTTTTTAAGTCTCAAGGCTTCGCATAATAAAGAAGCCACAGAGCCACCCATCTGTAATGCCGCTCCCTCGCGTCCTGCAGATCCGCCTAAGAGGTGTGTAATTGCAGTAGAGGTAAATATTGCAGGAGTTATCAGAGAGCTTACACGCCTATCCTGAAGCACGGATTCTATAACTTCATTTGTACCTCTGTTTGACTGCAGTTTGAACAGTCTGTAAATGCCGATTGTTACAATACCGCCTATAGGTAAAAGATAAATCAACCAGTTGTTATCCTGTCTTAATTGTGTTACGAATTTTAAAGCATGAAAAAATACAGCACCGAGTAATCCGCCGATTACACCCATCAATATCCCCAAAAGTCCCCATTTCAAAAAAGATAACATATAGTGTGCTGAATTTTTAAATCTGTTTACAAAAGACATTTTCTT
>JAFRZS010000177.1 GCA_017442445.1 Clostridia bacterium | reverse complement strand
TTGATAACAGCATCACAGGTATGACAGGTCATCAGCAGAATCCCACAACAGGTTACACAATCAAAGGCGACCCGACAGCAGCAGTAAGCCTTGAAAAGCTCTGTGCAGCAGTCGGCATCAACAGAGTGGTTGTGGTTGATCCCTATGACCTTGCCGCAACACAGAAAGCAATCAAGGAAGAATTAGCAGCAGACGAGCCGTCAGTAATTATTTCAAGACGCCACTGTGCATTACTTAAACACGTAAAGCACAATCCTCCTTTGAAGATTGATAAAGATAAATGTACCTCTTGTAAGATGTGTATGAAGATCGGTTGTCCCGCAATCAGCATTAAAGACGGTAAAGCGGCAATTGATTTCACACAGTGCGTAGGCTGTAATGTATGTTCACAGCTTTGCAAATTCGGTGCAATAGGAGGTAATGAATAATGAATACAAAAAGCATTATGATAGTTGGTGTCGGCGGTCAGGGAACACTCTTAGCAAGTAAATTACTTGGTGCGGCACTTGTAACAGGCGGATATGACGTAAAAGTATCCGAAGTACACGGTATGAGTCAGAGAGGCGGCTCAGTTGTTACATATGTAAAGTATGGTGACTCTGTTAACTCTCCGATAATTGAAAAAGGTGAAGCAGATATAATAATCTCCTTTGAACAGTTAGAAGCGGCAAGATGGCTTGAGTATATGAAAAAAGACGGTAAGATGATTGTCAACACACAGACAATTGACCCGATGACAGTTGTAACCGGTGCGGCTCAGTATCCTGAAGGTGTAATTGAAGCGCTTGAAAAGTCAGGCGCAGATATTACAGCGATTGATGCACTTTCACTTGCTATGGAAGCAGGTTCATCAAAAGCTGTTAACGTCGTACTTATCGGTGTTATGGCAAAGCATATGAACATTTCAAGAGATGAATGGATGAAGGTTATTGAAAAGACAGTACCTGCTAAATTCCTTGAACTTAACAAGAAAGCATTTGATTTAGGTTATAATATATAAGGTGGGATAATAATGAAATATTTTCAACCGGAGATAGAAACAGCTTCGCGCGAATATCTCCATGCACTGCAGTCAGCAAGACTTATAAAAATGGTATATAATTGTTATAACAATGTACCTTTTTATAAGAAGAAATTTGATGAAATGGGATTACTTCCGCAGGATATAAAATCAATTGACGATATTACAAAATTGCCTTTCACAGTAAAGCAGGATTTACGTGACAATTATCCCTACGGACTTTTTGCAGTAGGCAGAGATAAGCTCAAAAGAATCCATGCGTCATCAGGCACAACAGGTAAACAGACAGTTGTAGGTTATACTGAAGGCGATATTGACCGTTGGTCACAGGGTGCCGCAAGAGCACTTGTTGCCGCAGGCGGTAAGAAAGATGACTATGTACATATTTCTTACGGTTACGGACTTTTCACAGGCGGACTTGGACTCCACTACGGTACTGAAAAATTAGGAGCTACAGCAATTCCTGTATCATCAGGTAATACAAAGCGACAGGTTCAGATTTTACAGGATTTCCAATCTGACATTATATGTTGTACACCTTCATATGCGATGTTTATCGGCGAAACATTGAAGGAAATGAATATAGATCCCAAAACATTACCTCTCAGAGCAGGTATTTTCGGTGCGGAAGCATGGTCTGAAAATATGAGAAAAGAGATTGAAAAGGTTCTTGATATCAAAGCTTACGACATCTACGGACTTTCTGAGATAGCAGGACCCGGTGTTGCTTATGAGTGTGAAGAACAAACAGGTATGCACATCTGTGAAGACTATTTCTACCCCGAAATAGTTGACCCCGATACGCTTGAACCTGTACCGGACGGAACATACGGTGAATTGGTATTCACATGCATCGGCAAAGAAGCACTTCCGCTTATCCGTTACAGAACAAGAGATATCACAGCTCTTACTCGTGAAAAATGTTCTTGCGGACGCACACTTGTTAAGATGCTCAAGCCCAGAGGCAGAAGCGATGATATGCTTATTATCCGCGGTGTTAACGTATTTCCTGCACAGGTTGAACACGTTATTCTTTCACTTGGTATGGAGCCTAACTATCAGATTATAGTTGACAGAGTAAATAATCTTGACATTATGAAAGTATGCATTGAAATGTCTGACGAGCTTTTCTCAGACTCAGTAAGACATATTGAAGAAACAGAGGCAAAAATCAAAGGCGCTATGCAGACAACACTTGGTGTTTCCGCAGTTGTTAAGCTTGTTGAGCCTCACTCACTTCCGCGTTCAGAAGGCAAGGCAGTAAGAGTTATTGATAACAGAAAGATATAAGAAAGGGTGAATAACAATGACAATTAAGCAAATTTCTGTTTTTGTAGAAAACAAAGAGGGCAGACTCGCAGAAATCACAAATGTTCTTGCAGAAAATCAGATTGATATCAGAGCATTATCAATCGCTGATACAACAGACTACGGTATTTTAAGACTTATCGTAAATGACCCTGAAAAAGCTGTTAAGGTATTGAAAGAAGCAAAGCTCACAGTATCACCGACAGATGTTTTGGCAGTAGGTGTTGACGATACACCCGGCGGATTTGCAAAGGCAATCGGCGTTTTGTCGGAAGCAAAAATCGGTGTTGAATATGCTTACGCATTCGTTACACCCACAGTCGGCAAAGCATACGTTATCCTCAGAGTTAATGATAATGACTTAGCCGCAAAAGCACTCGAAGCTGCAGGCTTCGAACCCCTCAACCAATCAGAATTATTTTCATAAGTGAATAAACCTTAAAAGCCGACCTTAGCGTCGGCTTTTTTCGTTGTATGCAACATATCGAATTGATAGAGTCAATATATCGAATTTGCAAAGCAAATATATAGAGCAAACGAAGTTTGCATATCGACATTTTGATATCATGATATCAAAATTATAATACTCAGAAATCTTTTCAAAAAATTATTGTAATTTTAAGTTAATAGTGCTATAATAATCTTGCTACACAAAAGTAAATCAACGATACAAGGGATAACTCTATATTTTTTTATAGGGTATATTTCGTTGCATACAAACCAAAACTGAATTTTGCAAAAGTGCAAATTCCGCTTGGTTTGTGTGGGAGTTTTCCTGTACCGTTGAGTTTTTGTGTAGCAGCAATAGGGGTTTGCATTTTTCGAGTGCGATCTCTTATTGAGGCCGCACTTTTTTTATTTTTAAAACGAAAGGGAGAGTATTTTATGAAAAAAATCTTATCATTTATCATGTGTATTGTAATGGTCTTGACAATAGCACCTTTAAGCGGTATTGTGCCTCTCGTCTCCGCTGAAACAAGAACAGGAAAAATAAATAATATCCAATGGACACTTGATACTGAAACAGGTGTTCTTGAATTGAGCGGTACAGGTGGTACAGAAAATTATGGTACTGGTGGCGTGGAATCAGTTATTCATGGTAAAGATGAATCTCCGTTCTATCAGAATTATCGATTGCAAATAACAACAGTAAAAATTGGTAGTGGTATTACCTCCCTCGGAGATTATTTGTTTTATAGATGCTCAAAAATTTCAAGTATAACAATACCTGACACTGTAAAATCAATTGGAGAGGGTGCGTTTGGGGGTTGTAATAGTATGGATGTCTATATTACAGATATGTCAACTCTGTTTATAAGCAGGAGTTTAAATAATTTTCCGACTATCAAAAATCTATATCTAAACG
>JAFRZS010000176.1 GCA_017442445.1 Clostridia bacterium | reverse complement strand
CCCTGCAATAAAGATGACCTGCTATGGATTTATTCCCGTTTTCCTTTGCGGTATTATATGCATGTTTCGTTTTGATTCATATATCAAGGCCGGCATCTGCACATTGCTCAGTACTGTGGTATATTATTTTTCGGGGCATATCGTGAACTATTTGTTTAACTTATCAGAAAATCATTATGAAATTGATTTTTATAACTGGGAACAGTACACTGGTGGCAATGTTCTCTTTATCATTTTATTATCACTTTTGTTTGTGAGTGTTGTTCTAATAGGAACTGGGATTCTTCGTATAAGCAAAAACAGAAAAAGATAACCCCCATTTGTTGCTACCTTTTAATACGATATGTAAAAACGCCCTATGACTTTTTTACGGTCATAGGGTGTCTTCATTTTTTTCATTTGTCGTAAATGTGTCGTAAACGGTTTTTGTTGGTTTTTGAAAACCGTGTAATACCGCTATCTTACAGCACTTTTTTAATCGAGGGGTTTCATTGTGGGGAATAAGAGGACGTCGCGGATTGCGGGACTGTCTGTAAGAAGCATTGTAAGACGGTCTATTCCGTAACCGATACCGCCCGTCGGGGGCATACCGTATTCAAGTGCTCTGAGGAAATCTTCGTCTGTTGTGTTTGCTTCTTCGTCGCCCTGTGCAAGCATTGCTTCCTGTGCTTTGAAGCGTTCTCTCTGGTCAATGGGGTCATTAAGCTCTGAGTAAGCGTTTGCCATTTCCCAACCGTTCATGAAAAATTCAAAGCGTTCAACATAGTCGGGATTTCCCGGCTTTTTCTTTGTAAGGGGTGAAATCTCAATCGGATGATCCATTACGAATGTCGGCTGAATGAGATGTTCTTCTGCAAATTCTTCAAAGAATAACGCAAGAATGTCGCCCTTGCCGTGTCTCTTTTCGTATTCAACATGATGCTTGTCAGCTAAAGCTCTTGCATCTTCAAGAGTTTCAACTTCATTCCAATCAATACCTGCGTATTTCTTGACAGCATCTACCATTGTTATTCTTTCAAACGGTTTGCCGAGATCCATTTCAACACCATTGTAAACGATTGTTGTTGTGCCTAAAACAGCCTGTGTAACATGACGGAAAAGTCTTTCTGTCAAATCCATCATTCCGTTGTAATCTGTATATGCCTGATAGAGCTCCATAAGTGTGAACTCGGGATTATGACGGGTGTCAAGTCCTTCGTTTCTGAAAACTCTGCCGATTTCGTAAACTCTTTCCATACCGCCGACGATAAGGCGTTTGAGATAAAGCTCAAGCGAAATACGAAGCTTGAAATCCTCATTCAAAGCATTGTGATGTGTAACGAACGGACGAGCTGCTGCACCGCCTGCGTTTGAAACAAGGATAGGTGTTTCAACCTCGATGAAATTTTCTGAATCAAGGAATTTTCTGATTTCAGTTATAATTCTTGAACGCTTGTAGAATGTATCCTTTGCTTCGGGATTCATAATGAGGTCAAGGTATCTCTGACGGTAGCGTGTATCTGTGTCTTTGAGTCCGTGATACTTTTCGGGTAACGGAAGCAACGACTTTGTGAGAAGCCTGATTTCCTTTGCGTGAACAGAAATTTCACCTCTGCGTGTTCTGAATACAAAGCCCTTAATCTCTACGATATCACCGATATCCCATGTTTTGAATTCTGCAAACTGTTCTTCGCCGATGTCATTGATTCTTACATAAACCTGCATTCTACCTGAACGGTCACGGATATCAATAAAGTTAGCTTTACCCATATCGCGCCATGTCATAATTCTGCCGCAGATGCTGACATCTGTATTTTCAAGTTCTTCAAAACGGTCAACGATTTCCGCTGAAGTAATTGTCTGTTCTGCCAATGTAATTTCAAACGGGTCTTTATCTGCCTCTTGAAGCTTTGTGAGCTTATCAAGTCTGATCTGTCTTAACTCGTTTATGTCCTGTACCTGTTCTTGTTCTTCCTGCTGAGGCATTACCTTTTCGTCAGCCATTTTGTACCAATCCTTTCAAATATCAAAGTACGGACAGGCATTCAATCAGTCTGCTTGTCCGACATTTTTTACTATTCAGTTTAAATTAAATTATGCGATTTCCACGATTTCAAAAGATATTTTTCCTGCCGGTACATCAATCTCAACCGTTTCGCCTGCTTTATGTCCCAATAATCCCTTTGCAATAGGGGACTGTGCAGAAATAATTCCTGCTGCAGGATTAGCTTCGGTTTCGCCGAGTATTCTGTATGTCATTGTCATACCGTTTGCAAGATTCTTTATTGTAACCTTTGAACCTGCATGAACAGTTTCATTGTTCTGTTCACTTTCGTCGATAATCTTTGCATTACGCAAGGTTTCTTCAAGCTCGATAATACGCGCTTCAAGTTTACCCTGTTCATTTTTTGCTTCATCATATTCACTGTTTTCGGACAAATCTCCGAATGAACGCGCTACTTTAATTTTTTCAGCAATATCGTCTCTGCCGGTTGTTTTCAGTTCATGAAGTTCTTTCTCAAGCTTTGCTTTTCCTTCAGCTGTCAACAAAATTTCCCTTGCCATCTTATTCAATTCCTTTCGTGCCTTTGCGGCAATATAATTATTATAGTAAACTTAAATCTTTCTGTCAAGCCGATAAAGATTCTAATTCTCTCACCCCGCACATCTCATAGAGCGCTGAGGCAAAGGTGATTGCGTCTATTTCTGCGGGTCTGAGTTCTTCGTATTGTTCAGGAATGACTATATTCTCCTGTACATAAATCTCTCTTGCTGTGACATTACTGTGATTTAAGCAGTACACTTTTGCTTGTGTATCAGAATTTTCAATATTTTCTGCAATTACATAATTTGTGAACGGTTCAACCTCATCAACCGTTCTGATTACGGCTCCTGTTTTATTCAGTATAGCCTGTGATACTGCATCATATCTTTCTTTGTTTTTGGTTATGACGGTTATTTCTCCTGCGATATCAACCGCCTTTTCTATGTGCTTTGCAAGTATCGCTCTTTCGTCAATTATGGTAATTCTTCTGAGCCTCGGTTCAATCACATCCTCTGATATCTGCTTTATCGCCGTGTTAAAAAGCAGGATAAACGGCAGATATTCGGGGGTGTATTTTTTTATTCCGCTATCTTCAGGCGGTGTGATTTCATCAGGCATAACAAGACTCTTTGCGCTTCTTCCTGCGTGATGAACCACCTTATCCCAAGGAATTTCGCCCTTCTCGTAATTTAGTTTCAGAACAAAAAACGGGGCACCCCCTTTAACTTCGCATTTCTGTAAAGTCGGCGGTGTCGGTTTCAGCTTTTCCTTTACCCTCGTCAGAAATCTGTTCTTTGTTTTTTCCTCCAATAAAAGTACCGTAAACACATACCATACCCCCTTGCCATTGTGATATATACTATGCAAAGGGGTTGTAGGTTATTCTATTATAATAAAAAAATCAATTGTTTTTTAACAACGAAATTGCTTTTTCAAGCTGTTCGTCTGTATCGTTTTTAAGCTCTGTCACATCGTAATCAGGAATAATTCCATTTCCGCTGTAGCTTTCGCTTTTATATGGCTCAACCAACGCAACCGTCAGTAACAAAACATTACCCTTGTCAAGTTTAAAGACCTTCTGCATTGTTGCGTTACCTTTTGTTCTCTTGCCGACAAGCTGTGCTTTTGAGAAATCTCTCAGACTGCACGCAAATAATTCTGCCGCGCCTGATGTTTTTCTGTCAACCAAAACAATAATCGGAATACTTACATCTGATGAATCCGATGTGAAGGTTTCAACAACATTTCCGTTTGCCTTTTTCGCTGTTGCCAAAGCACCTGTGCCGTCTGCAGCAGGGACTATTACATCGGCAGTTTTTGCCGCATAGCGTATTTCGCCCGTATCGGTGCCTCTTAAATCAATTACGATACCTTTTACTTCCGAAAAGCTTTCGATTGCTGATTTGAGCTGTTCCTGTGTGAACTCATTAAACATATTTATGCGGATATATCCCACTGTGTCTTTGATTTCATAATCAACAGTTTCAAGCTTAAAGCCTACGGGTACTGTTACAGTATTTTCAAAATCACCGCGTTTATATGTTACCTTGACGGATTTTTCACGACCTTCGGTCAGTTTTTCAAAAAGCTTTGTGTAATTTCCCGAGGTTATCGCTTCTTCATCTACTGCGAGTATAATATCGTCAGTTTTCAGACCGTTAAGTTCTGCGGGTGACTTGTGATATATCTTTGTAATATATGCCTGTTGCTCGTCCGAGTTATAGGAAGCTTCAACTCCGATGCCTGTCATATCACCGTTTAAAACATCACAGTATTTCTTGTACTCGTCTGAGGTCAGATATTTACTGTATCCGTCGCCCAAGCCTTTTATATATCCCTTTTGTATGTTTTTATTTATCACATCGGAATCATGCTTGCCATAATATTCCTTATGAATAATATCATCAATTTCCGCAAGATTATCGTATCTTTCAATTCTCTGCGGTAAATCTTCAACAATGCCGTTGTATATCTTTTGTGATACTGCCATTGTTATCGCAAATGTGGCGGCAACAGAAACTACAGCTATTGCAATCGTCACACCAAGCGAAACTTTTTTATTCATATCAATCTCCTGATATTATTTTGAAACATAATTTAAGGGGTTGGTGTGGTTACCGTTGATTCTTACCTCAAAATGAAGGTGAGGTCCTGTTGAAGCACCGGTTGAACCGACATACGCAATTGTCTGTCCCTGTTTTACATACTGTCCGCTGCTTACTGCAAGTGAACTGCAGTGAGCATAAAGAGTTGAGTATCCGCCGCCGTGGTCAACTATAACATAGTTACCGTATCCGCCGCCGTAACCCCAGTTTGCATATGTTACCGTACCTGCCTTTGAAGCTACTATGCGCTGTCCGTTGATTCCGCCGCCTGAAATATCAATACCTGTATGCATTCTGTAGGTACCGTATATCGGGTG
>JAFRZS010000175.1 GCA_017442445.1 Clostridia bacterium | reverse complement strand
TCTTCAATGAAGAGGGGAACTTTGATTTCCGCACCTGTTTCAAGAGTAGCGGGTTTTGTAGCGTTTGTAGCAGTATTTCCTGCAAAACCGGGGTCTGTCTTTGTAACCTCAAGAGTTACGAATGTGGGGGGTTCAACACCGAAAACATTACCTTTGTAGGAAAGAACTTTACATGTCATGTTCTCCTTAACGAACTTGAAGTTGTCTGACAACTCTGATTCATTGATCGGAACAAGCTCATATGTTTCGGGATCCATGAAATAATAAAGTCCGTCATCGGAATAAGAATATTCCATATCCTTGCGCTCAATATAAGCTGTGGGGAATTTTTCTGTGGGGTTGAATGTGCGTTCAACAACAGAACCTGCGATAACATCGCGTATCTTTGTACGAACGAAAGCAGCACCTTTACCGGGTTTAACATGCTGGAATTCGATTATCTGATAGACGTTGCCGTCCATTTCGAATGTAATACCGTTTCTAAAATCACCTGCTGAAACCATTTGTTTATTCCTCCATAAATAGATTTACGGATTCATTTTAAACTATTTCGTGATTTTTTTCAAGTCTTTTTTTAGAATTATTCCCAAACCTTAATTAAATATTGCTAAAAATACGGATTTATGCTAAAATTTAAGAAGAAAATTATGGAGGAAACAAAAAATGAACTATCGTTACAAGACGAGCGGAACTTGCTCAAGAGCAATCAATTTTGAAATAGAAGACGGAATTGTCAAAAATGTCAGATTTGAAGGCGGTTGTATGGGTAACACAATCGGCATTTCAAAATTAGTTGAAGGCATGAAGGTTGAAGATGTAATTGAAAGATTGGAAGGGGTAATGTGCGGTTTCAAAAGCACATCGTGTCCCGACCAGTTAGCAAGAGCACTCAAGCAAAGCCGTTGACTTTGCAGTGCAGAATATCGGGTGCTGCGCACGGCAATTATAATAGCTTAATTTAACACACAAATCGTAGGGGCGGATATCATCCGCCCCGTCTTTCTGTTTAATATATTTAAATTTCGTTCTTACTATTTTGATATCATGATATCATGATATCAAAAATAATCAGTTGATGAATTATACTATCAAAGTGTTGCACTTGATAGTATAATTCATCTTAAAATAAAAAATGCCTGACTCTGATGAGTCAGGCGTTTTATTTTTGGATTAAGCTTTTTTAGCTGAAAGTTTTTTCATAACTAAAAGTGTGCCGATTGTGAGAACCGCACCGATTGCAAGGCAGATAACTGCATTCTGTACGAAACCTGCGATTACGAAGCAGACGAAGCTGATTGCCGCAACTGTAATTGCATAGGGCAACTGTGTTGAAACGTGGTTAACGTGAACACATTCAGCACCTGCTGAAGCCATGATTGTTGTATCGCTGATGGGTGAACAGTGGTCGCCGCAAACAGCACCTGCAAGACAAGCTGACATACCGATGTAAAGAAGCGGATTGTCAACTGAGAACATTCCTGAAACGATCGGAATAAGAATACCGAATGTACCCCAGCTTGTACCTGTTGCGAAAGCAAGAAGACAAGCAACGATGAATATAACTGCAGGAAGAAGTGACTGAAGATTCTGTGCAGCTTCACTCTTCATAAGCATTTCAACATATGATGCTGAACCGAGAAGGTCATTTGAAATGTTTTTGAGTGATGTAGCCATTGTGAGAATTGTGATTGCGGGAACCATAGCCATAAAGCCCTTGGGAACACATTCCATAGCTTCTTTGAATGTAACAAGCTTACGTGCAATCATATAGAAAACTACAAGAATCAATGCCAAGATGCTTCCCCAGGGAAGACCTACTGTAGCATCTGTGTTACCGAAAGCGCCGATAAGGTCATTTGCATAGTCTCCGCCGAAGAAACCGCCGACATAGAGAAGACCGAATACGCAGATAACGATAAGAATGATGATGGGTAAGAGTAAGTCAATAACACGGCTCTTGGGATTGTTTTCAACATCTGTTGCTTCAACTCTTTCTTCTGTGGAGAAGAGATCACCGTTGTTGATAGCATTGAGCTCATGCTTACGCATTGAACCGAAATCAGCTTTCATAAAGATAATTCCGAGTACAAATACGAATGTTAAAAGTGAATAGAAGTTATAGGGAATAGCCTTGATGAAAAGCTGAATTCCTGAAAGTCCTGTACCCTCTGCATAAGAAGCAACAGCAGCAGCCCATGAGCTGATCGGTGCTATCATACATACGGGAGCTGCAGTAGCATCAATGATGTAACTTAATTTTGCACGGGATACTCTGTGAGCGTCTGTGACGGGCTTCATAACTGAACCTACTGTGAGGCAGTTGAAATAGTCGTCAATGAAAATAAGTACACCAAAAACGAATGTAGCCAACTGTGCGCCTACACGGCTTTTGATGTGAGTTTCAGCCCAACGGCCGAATGCTGCAGATGCACCTGAACGGTTGATAAGTGCAACGATTATTCCGAGAATTACAAGGAATAAGAAAATACCTGCAGTGCCTGAAACGGCTTCGATAAGACCGACGCTGACAACATTGTCAACAGCGGTTGTAAAAGATTTACCGCAGCCTAAGATTGCACCGACTACGATACCTACGAAAAGTGAAGAATAAACTTCTTTTGTAAGCAATGCAAGACCGATAGCAACGATGGGCGGAACCAATGCCCAGAAGGTTGCAGTTGTTGTAATACCGCAAGCAGTTACTGCTATTGCCATACCGATAGCCGCAACAGCAACGACAGCAGCGATAATACCTGTTACGCGTTTTGCTTTCATGATTTAACCCCCAAAAAATTTTTTGTGAAAAAACACACTAATATATTCTTATAATTTCGACAAAAAGTCAAGTGTTTTTATAAAACAAATGAATTAAATTTGCATATTTATTATAAAAAGCACAAACTTTGTACAATTATTCCTTCATTGACATAAAAATAATGCTTATGCTATACTACAAACGGAGGTGTTAATATGGTTAAAAAAGTTTTTAAAACTATCGGTATTTTAATAGGTATAGTAATTTTATTACTTGTCGGACTTATTGCTTTTCTCAGCATAACGGAATTCAAACCCGCAGACAGAGAAAAGGTGTCTGCGAACATTTTTATTGATGATAGTTTGGCAGAAAAAGTACAGCTTAATAAACCCATAACCGTAACAACATGGAATATCGGCTACTGCGGACTTGGTAAAGACTCCGATTTCTTTATGGACGGTGGCAAAATGGTAAATCCGCCGAGCGATGAAATTATAGAGAAAAATATTGAGGGAGTTTCATCTTATTTGAAAAAACAAAATTCCGATATTTATATTTTACAGGAAGTTGACACAAAATCGTCAAGAACAAACAATATAAATCAGCACGATGCTTTAGCAAAAGGTGCGAACAGTGCTTTTGCATACAATTATAAATGTCCGTTTGTGCCGATTCCCGTACCGCCTATGGGCAGAGTTGAATCAGGTATTTCAACAATTTCAAATCTTGAAATGAACTCAGAGGGCGAGAGAGTAAGTCTTCCCTGTCCGTTTTCATGGCCTGTAAGAGTTGCACAAATTAAGAGATGCTTACTTATAAACCGCTTACCGATTGAAAATTCCGATAAAGAGCTTGTTGTGGTAAATTTACATCTTGAAGCTTATGATGACGGTGAGGGCAAAATCGCACAGACAAAGCTTTTGATAAAAACACTTGAAGAGGAATACAAAAAGGGTAATTATGTTGTTGCGGGCGGCGATTTCAATCAGTCCTTCCCGGGAGCATTGGATAAATATTCCATAAAGGATACTGAAAAATGGACACCCGGTACACTTGAAAATGATATTTTACCTGAAGGCTGGAAATTTGCATTTGATATAAACAATCCGACCTGCAGATTGCTTGATGCACCGTATTCGGGCGAAAATCAGCTTTATCTCATCGACGGATTTATTGTATCTCCCAATGTGGAAATCAAATCTGTTAAAGGCGATAACTTAAACTTTGAACATTCCGACCACAATCCCGTAACACTTGAATTAGTTTGCAGCGCAAACTAATTCAGGTTAAAGAGCAAAAAAGCTAAGCACTGCTTTTGCAGTGCTTAGCTTTTCGTTCCTAATTACATCCAGATGTCTTCGTCGAAGTCGATACCACTGTCTGTCATTACGTCCTCTGTATCATACTTTTCCAAAGTGAGTTCGGGATATTCAAATTTTTCTTTTTTGTTTTCCATAAAAATCCTGTGCAGCCGTTAAAGTAGTTCCGACTGACACTTAACCCCCTAACACCGTCATTTCTAATATATTAGATACTAACCCCTTGGTTGGCACGTTTACATCAAGTATGTTAACACAACCCTTATCAAAAGTCAAGGTTTTTTTGTAAAATTTTCTTTCAGACCAAAATTTTTTGATTTTAGTTAAGGTTTTTGTGAAAAATATTGACAATTTCAATTAAAAGTATTATTATTAACATGAATACATACGGAGGAATATGCAGATGGGCAAGGATTATATTTTGGCATTAGACCAAGGTACAACCAGCTCAAGAGCTATTGTTTTCGACAGGTCGGGTAATATAGTTTCAAAAGCTCAGAAAGAGTTTGAACAGATTTATCCGCAGACCTCATGGGTTGAGCATGACCCGATGGAGATTCTGTACACACAGTTTCAGTCGATTTCTTCTGCTCTGTCCACGGGAGTTTCGGCATCGGATATTGCCGCAATCGGCATAACCAATCAGCGCGAAACTACAGTTATCTGGGAAAAAAGCACAGGTAAACCTATTTATAATGCAATTGTCTGGCAGTGCCGCAGAACTGCGGATATTTGTGAAGACTTGATTGCAAAAGGTTTATCGGACTACATAGCAGATAAAACAGGACTTCTCCCCGATGCGTACTTTTCGGGTACTAAAATCAAGTGGATACTTGACAATGTCGAGGGCGCACGGGAAAAAGCAGATAACGGAGAATTACTCTTCGGAACGATTGATACATGGCTTATATGGAATCTCACAGGCGGTAAAGTTCATGTAACGGACTACTCAAACGCATCCAGAACAATGCTTTTTGATGTTGAAAAGCTTTGTTGGGATCCTTACTTATGTGAGGTTTTGGATATTCCGATGTCAATTTTGCCGACACCTGTTGAGTCGAGTCAGATTTACGGTGAGGTAGCTGAAGGAATTTTAGGTCTTGAACAGCTTGCCGGAACCCCTATTGCATCAGCAATCGGCGATCAGCCGGCGGCACTTTTCGGTCAGACCTGCTTTGTGTCGGGTCAGGCTAAGAATACCTATGGTACAGGTTGCTTTTTACTGATGAATACAGGCGAAAAACGGGTCAGGTCCAAGATGAACCTTTTATCGGGTGTTGCTTGGGGTCTTGACGGAAAAGTTACATATTCTCTTGAGGGCAGTGCTTTCAATGCAGGTTCGGTTATAAAGTGGCTTCGTGATGAGCTTCATCTCATTGATAATGCAAGTCGCTGTGACGAGCTGGCGGCATCTGTTCCCGATTCAAACGGAATCTATTTTGTTCCCGCCTTCACGGGTCTGGGAGCACCGTATTGGGATATGTACGCAAGAGGAGCTATTTTGGGACTCACAAGAGGAGTCAACAGAGCTCATATTGCAAGGTCAGTGCTTGAAGCGATTGCATATCAGATGACAGATTTGCTTGAAGCGATGACTCTTGACTCAGGCATCAGACTTTCAACACTTTACGTTGACGGCGGTGCAAGTGTAAGCGATATTCTCTTGCAAATTCAGGCAGACCTGATAAGAACAAATGTTGACCGTCCCGTATGTGTAGAGACTACAGCACTCGGTGCGGCATATTTAGCAGGTCTCGCAACAGGAATTTACGGCAGTCTTGATGAAATACGCCAGAACCGTGTTTCAGATAAGGTTTTCATACCGCAGATGGATGAGGCCGTAAGAAATTCGTTATATGACGGCTGGAAGAAAGCCGTTTCCCGCTCAATGAAGTGGGAGGAATAAAATTTTTCTTGGAGGAAAAAAACATGAAAAAACTTGTAGCAATCCTTATGTCAGTTGTTCTTCTTCTGGCATCATTTGCATTCTGCGTTTCAGCAGAAACAGAAGATCCGGTTCTTAAATTCAAAGAAGACGGTTCTTTCCGCATTATGCAGATCTCAGACACACATTATACTGATCAGTACAATGTAATCCGCCCCATCGGTATAACTCTTATTGAGGCTATGCTTGATAAATATCAGCCTGACCTTGTCGTTTTCACAGGCGACAACATCAAGGGTTACTTTGATCTTGCAACACCCCGTACAGTTATCGAAGCTATTGATCAGCTCGTAAGCCCCGTTGCAGACAGAGAAATCCCCTTCGCAGTTATATTCGGTAATCATGACTATCAGTCAATGGTTCCTGAAAAACAGCAGATGGTATTTTATAATCAGTATCCCACATGTCTTGCAGAAACAGGTTACGGCTACATGACTCGTCACGGCAACTATAACCTTACAATCAAAAACTCTGCAGGTACAAAGGATATCTTCAACCTCTGGTTTGCTGATTCAGGCACAGAAGACATCAGCGGTAACGATGCAGGTATCAAAGAAGCTCAGATCAAATGGTATAAGAAAACATCTGATGCAATTGCAGCTAACAACGCAGGCAATCCGCTTCCGTCACTCTGGTTCCAGCACATTCCCGTAAAGGAGACACTCAAGCTTATGACAGAAGTTCCCGAAGGAACAGAAGGTGCAAAGAAAGACTCCAACACAGGCAAATATTATGTTCTCAATGAAGGTGTTGAAGGTACTCTTCATACAATCCCCTCATACGGCGTAAAAGATGCAGGCATCTATGATGCATGGGTAGCACAGGGCGATGTTATCGGCGCATTCTTCGGTCACGACCATACAAACGATTATCAGGGTATTACTGAAGACGGTATCCTTCTTGCAGCTACAAAGACAGCAGGTTTCTGGAGCAGAAACGAAGGTTCAAGATCAGGTGTCCGTGTTATCGACCTCAACGAAAACGATATCACAAATGTTGAAACAAAGTCAGTTCTCTTCACAGATGTTTATGACGGTGATTTCACATATCCCAAGGCTGAATATGATTTGGACGAAAGAGTAGAAGACTTCTTCTATCACATCATTCTTGAAATCAGAATGATCGTTAAATCTTTCAAATATTATGTATCTTTCCTTTTCTGATAATACAGGAAAGTAATATCGCAAACTAACTATGAACAAGTCGGAAATCCTTTAATTTTCGACTTGTTCTAATTATTGATAAACTGATGCATATCATATATTTATAGAAAAAAGAAAGGATAAAGATGCAATCGCTTGAATTTGCGAATGTATTATGGTGATTATTATGCCGAAAGTTGTAGTAGATTGGAAAACAATTTCTGAATTTGTAACAGACGCATTTGTCGGTGTCGGTGTTCCGAGAGAAGATGCTCTTATCTGCACAGATGTTCTTCTTGAATCTGACAGAAGAGGTATTGAATCTCACGGTGTAAACCGTTTCAAACCTATTTATATTGACCGTATCAATATCGGTATTCAGAAGCCTGTAACAGAGTTTGAAATCATAAGAGAAACTCCCACAACAGCAGTTGTAGACGGCCATGACGGAATGGGTCAGGTTATCGGCTACAAATCAATGCAGATGGCTATTGAAAAGGCAAAGAAATACGGCATGGGTATGGTAGCTGTCCGTAATTCCTGCCACTACGGTATTGCAGGTTATTACGCAACAATGGCAACAAAAGAAAACATGATCGGTATTACAGGAACTAATGCGCGTCCGTCAATTGCACCCACATTCGGTGTTGAAAATATGCTCGGAACAAATCCGCTCACAGTAGGTCTTCCGACAGATGAGGATTTCCCCTTTGTGCTTGACTGCGCAACATCAATCACACAGAGAGGTAAGCTTGAATATTATTCAAGAATCGGCAAGGAAACTCCTGCAGGAATGGTAATCGGCCGTGACGGTAAAGCAAAGACAGACACAGATGCTATCCTCAACGAGCTCAACACAGGCGAAGCAGCACTTGCACCCTTAGGCGGTATCGGTGAAGATCTCGCAGGTTATAAAGGCTACGGCTACGCAACAATCGTTGAAATTCTTTCAGCAGCGCTTCAGCAGGGTAACTACCTCAAGATGCTCACAGGTATCGGCGAAGGCGGAAAGAAAGTTCCTTATCACCTTGGTCACTTCTTTATTGCAATAGATACAAACGCATTCATGGGCGCAGATGAGTTCAAAAAGACTTGCGGTGATATCCTTCGTGAATTGAGAAATTCAACAAAGGCACCCGGTCAGGACAGAATTTTCACAGCAGGTGAAAAAGAGTGGGATATCTGGTGTGAACGCAAGGACTCAGGTGTTCCGATAAACGAAGCAGTTCAGGCAGAAATCACAAAGGTTCGTGATGACCTCGGACTTACAAAATACGTATTCCCTTGGGAATAACAGACTCCGTCTGAAGTAAGAGTGAAAGTGAAGAGGGCAAAACCTATATTCATTATAATAGCGTCGCAGACCCTTAACATTTGCGAAGCAAATATATCACTTTGTCGCAAGACGAAATATCACTTGCCGTAAGGCAAATATCGCATCGGCTCTGCCGATATATCGCTGCAACGACATTTTGTCGTTGCTCAGGATTGGGGTAAAATTAGAATGGATTATGCAAAAGAATCTTTAAAACTGCATTATGAGTTAGCAGGTAAGATTGAAATCACAGCAAGGGCAAAGGTAGGAACAAAGGAAGAACTTTCCTTGGCATACACACCGGGTGTTGCTGAGCCTTGCCTTGAAATTCAGAAAGATATAAATAAAAGCTATGAGCTTACACGCCGTTGGAATACTGTTGCAGTTGTAACAGACGGCACAGCGGTATTGGGTCTTGGCGATATCGGACCCGAAGCAGGTATGCCTGTTATGGAAGGCAAATGTGTACTCTTCAAAGAGTTTGGCGGAGTAGATGCATTCCCTTTATGTGTGCGCTCAAAGGATGTTGATGAAATCGTCAACACGATAGCTTTGATTTCAGGTAGCTTCGGCGGTGTAAATCTTGAGGATATTGCGGCACCGAGATGCTTTGAAATTGAAAGAAAGCTCAAGGAAAAAACGGACATTCCGATTTTCCACGATGACCAGCACGGCACGGCTATTATCTGTGCGGCGGCAGTTATCAATGCAACAAAGGTAGTCGGAAAGGACCTTAAAGATTGTAAGGTTGTATTCAGCGGAGCAGGTGCGGCAGGTACAGCTATTGCAAAGCTTCTTTACAGAATAGGTGTAAAGGATATTATCATGTCCGACATAACAGGCATCATTTCCGCATCAAGAGATGACCTGACTCCCGCACAGAAAGATATAGCAAGTTTCACCAACAAAGATTGCCTTACAGGTAAATTAGCCGATGCCATGGTTGGCGCAGATATTTTCATCGGTGTTTCTGCACCGGGAATTGTCAGTGAAGAAATGGTAGCTTCAATGGCAGACGGTGCAATTGTTATGGCTATGGCAAATCCCGTACCCGAAATACTTCCCGACCTTGCAAAAAAGGGCGGTGCAAAGGTTGTAGGCACAGGCAGAAGCGATTATCCCAATCAGATAAACAATGTTCTTGCCTTCCCCGGAATTTTCCGCGGTGCGCTTGATGTAAGAGCATCTGATATCAATGAGG
>JAFRZS010000174.1 GCA_017442445.1 Clostridia bacterium | reverse complement strand
AATACATAGAGCAACGCTCCGAGATACCATAATACACTGGTTTTTATCGGTTGGTTGAAAACGAAAAAATTAAACAATCTTCTCAGATTTAAAAATCCTTTTAAATAATTTATCACCGATTTACCGTTTATTAAAATCTTTAATATATCCCAGACAACATATAATAAAGTCGAAAATACGGTCAGCCTGAAAATTTTCGCAATCTGGTTTCCGACTCGGTTTTTTTCATACAATTGTGTATAAAAATATCCTGTTATCATAAAGAAAATCGGTACAGCTATTCTCGTTATCGGAAGAACTATATTATCAACGGATAACGACAGTTTTGAGTGAATTACAATTACAAGAAAACAGCAGACATATTTCAGGAAATCAAGACCGATTGTTCTCTTTTTTTCAACTATAGTATGTGACATAAGTTTCTCCTCTTTTGTGGCTGAAATGTACTTTTTAATTTTACTGCAATTATCTGATTTAGTCAATGAAAAAAGCTCTTATTTTTTTGCATTCAGAAGGGAACAAAATAAGTCACCTGTTCTTGAAAATCAAGTCGCCCGGTTTGTCCTGTTCGTACAAATCGGGCGGTTAACAATTTAAGTTTTTTCTTATGTATTTTTCATTATAACTGATGCGATGCAGTCACTTACGTGTTCACAAGTATCTGCACAAGATTCAAGACTTTCAAAAATTTTCTGCCATGAAAGTGTTTGCATAACATCATCAGAATTTACGGTTACCTCACGCATTGAGCTGAGATAAATCTTATCGCAATCTTCTTCAACATCATTTATCTCAATGATGAGTGCGTGGATTTTCTTTGATTTTTTGAAGTTTTCAAATTCGCCCATAATCTTGCAGAGCAAGTCACAGGATTTAACAATTTTCTCTGCAAACTCAATTGCTGATGCCTTGATTTCTTTTATATCATAGATATAGAATTTCTGTAAAATTTCTTCTATCATATCAACAAGGTCATCAATAACATGGCTGAGCATATCAAGGTCCTCTCTGTCAACGGGAGTAACGAATGCCTTTGCCAAAGCAGAACTCATTTCATGCTTGAGCATATCTGCTGCCGTTTCAATTTCGTGCATTTCCTTGAGCATTGTTTCCATTTTTTCGGGATCGTAATTTTTAAGACACGCTAAAAGATATGATGCCGCTTTCTTTGCAAGTTCTGCACAGTTTCCGAAATTTTCGTAATAGAATTTATCACCTTTAGCCATTTTCAATACCTCACTTTAGGGTGACGGTAATAATCCGAACCGTGTTTTTTATTGGATGATTTCCGCCACTTCTTTGTTAAAATACTCGCAAATCCGAGAGGATTTGCTGTGTTTTTGCCTTGAATTGCCAAAAATCCTCTCTATAAGAAAAACATTTTATGTTATCAACCCCCTTGCCCCCAATCTTGGGGGAATAAGGTGTTTCTTGTTATATGCAAATTACTCACAATGCGAGTAATTTCCTATATAATAAAAAATCTTTGACCCGAAAGCTGAAGATTTTCAGATGGTTTTTGGCTGTTGAGAGTGCCGACAGGCTGTCGCCTTTCAAACCCGAAACGCCGAAAAGCACTGAAAAGTCTTGCTTTCGGGCAGGTTCGGATTATTACCGTCACCCTATGTAAAAATCATCAGGAATAATTTTGTCATCAAAAAGCCTACAAGTCCGCATCCGGGGAATGTAAGTATCCATGTCAACGCCATTTCTTTAACAACACCGAAGTTTATAGCAGATGCCCTTTTTACTGCGCCGACACCCATAATTGATATAGTCTTTGCGTGTGTTGTTGAAACAGGAAGGCTGAACACAGAGCAGATTAAAAGTGCCAATGCTCCTGCTATATCTGCGGAGAAGCCCTGATATTTTTCAAGCTTTACCATATCCATGCCGACAGATTTGATAATCTTTTTTCCGCCCATCGCAGTACCTGCCGCCATAATAACTGAGCATATAAGCATAAGCTCCCACGGAATATCAATATCAGACGGAAGCGCCTTTCCCTGTGACATATAAAGGCATAAGAGCAATACACCCATAAATTTCTGTCCGTCCTGTGCGCCGTGCATAAATGCCATTGATGCCGCACCGACTATCTGCGCACCTGTGAAGAAGCCATTTGTCTTTTGTCTGTTCGCTTTATAAAAAATCTTTGTGACAACCTTGCATACAATCCAACCGAGTCCGAAGCCGAGCACTATAGAAACTACTATGCCGTAAAGTACCTTTACCCATTCACCGCCGTTTACTGCGGCAAAGGAGCCTGTAAGGGCAATAGCACTACCTGTAAGACCTGCTATAAGTGCGTGGCTTTCACTTGTAGGAATACCAAACACCCACGCAAGAGTTGCCCATAAAACTATTGCAAACAGTGCCGCGCTTAATGCTATGATTGCTTTTTTGGGATCGTCACCGAAGTCAACCATTTTTGTAATCGTTTCGGCAACCGTTTTATTTATCATCGTCATTAAAAATACGCCCAGAAAGTTAAACACCGCCGCCATTAAAATCGCAGCTCTCGGTCCCATGCATCTTGTTGCAACACAAGTTGCAATCGCATTGGGCGCATCTGTCCAGCCGTTTACAAGTATGACGCCAAGTGTTAAGACTACTGCTATAAACAAAAGCGGATTAGCCGTCATCTGATTCCAGAAATTTATAAGTAACTCCATAAAGCACCTTCTTTCTTTGTTTTCTTGCAGAAATATCCGACCGTTTCCATATTGGATTATATAACATAATTTTGCAAATTTCAACATAAATTTTTCCGCCTGTTCTTTTTTGTGGCAGATATATAAATTCGCTTCACATTTGTTTTACTTTTTTGCTTTTTCGTGCTATAATTTTTTCATAAAATTAAAGGTTGTGAACTTATGCTTATTACTGATAAAGAAACTCTCAAAAAATACTCCGCGCCCTACAGATTGTGGCAGGGTATTCCCGGTATTGAAGTTACAAAAAACGGCAGAATTTTTATCACATTTTATTCCGGCGGCTTTATGGAGCAGATAGGAAACTATGTCGTGCTTTTAATGTCTGATGACGGTGTGAATTTTACTGAAGTTGCGGTATCGTACGAGGATGAGCACAGATATTATGACCCTTGCCTCTGGATTGACCCGATGGGCAGACTTTGGTTTATCCGCAACTATTCTCCCGATAATGCAGTTTATGCCGTTATCTGCGATAACCCCGATGCTGATGAACTCAAATGGGGCGAAGAAATTAAAATAGGCAACGATATTATGATGAATAAACCCACCGTTTTGTCAAGCGGTGAATGGCTTTTCCCTGTTGCAGTCTGGAAAAAAGGTATTCATGTTATTGATCAAAAATATGACTCTCCCGATGAAGACAGAAAGGCTTTTGCATACTGCACTGAAGATTGCGGAAAAACCTTTGAAAAACTCGGCGGTGCAGATGCAGAAAACAGAGCCTTTGATGAACATATGATTCTTGAATTAAAAGACGGAAAACTTGCTATGTTCATAAGAACTTTTTACGGAATTGCGGTATCTTATTCAGAGGATAAAGGCATAACATGGTCAACGCCTGTTGACTCTGAACTCAAAGGTCCCAACTCAAGATTTTTTATAAGGCGTCTTAAGTCAGGCAGAATTTTACTGATAAATCACTACGATTTTGATAAGAGAAATAACCTCACAGCCATGCTTTCCGAAGATGACGGAAAGACATGGAAATATAAGCTTCTTTTGGACGGCAGAAAAGATGTTTCTTATCCCGATGCTAAAGAAACCGATGACGGATATATTTATATCACCTATGACAGAGAACGCGGAGCATTTTTAAATTCATACGAAGAAGTTTATAAAAATGCAAGAGAAGTTCTCATCTCAAAAATCACCGAGGAAGACATCATCGCAGGTGAGTTGGTGAGTGAAAAATCTTATCTCAAAAAAGTCGCTTCAAAGCTTGATAAATACATACTTGACGACAAAGTGGATTTTTATAAAGTTTAACTAGTATTATACTCTTTACGAAATTATTTAAGGAGAAAATATTATGGAAAATAAAAAGATTATAACTTTGGACTTAACCGATTGTAAATATATTATGGAATTACATGAAAGAATCAGAATCGCTTTCGATTTTCCTGAGTGTTACGGTGCTAACTGGAACGCATTTTGGGATTTTCTTCGAAGTGAGGTAGATGCCGATGAGGTAATTATTATCGGTGAAAACACTATGTCCAAAGAATTTGAAAAGGAACTTGAGTCCATGCATTGGGCACTCGATGAAAAAGTTGCAATGCATAAAAAATATTCTGCCTTATATGATCACATCCGACCTTTCACCTACCGTATAATTTAAGAAAAGATACACAATTGAAAAAAGTTAAACACTTGCAAAAGTTTTAAAGCTTTTGCAAGTGTTTTTTATTATTTTATTTCTGATAACAATTTTTCTTCGTCGTATGCTTTATACATTTTTTCAAACAAATCTTTTACATAAACCGTGTCTGTTTTTTCATTAAGTAAAATCAAATTTTTATCAAAAGTTTTCACCGTATTTTTTTCATAAAGCTTATATATAAATTCTGTGTGCGGTGTTGCGGTTTTTACTGTGCAGACAGGGATAGTTTTTTCTTCTGATGCTTTTATGCAATCAAAAAACTTTTTAAATTCATTCTCAAAAGGATTGCCGTAATTTTTTGTGCTTCCGTCAGAAAACTCAGCAATAATTTCACATCCGTTATCGACAGCAAAAGTGACTTTACCTTTTTCAAAATTATATTCAAATTCGGGGTTTCTGAGTTTGCCCGATGCGTGTGATGCGATATAGAAAAGCTCTGCACCGTCAGCGGTTTTTATTCTGAAAGAACAGGTATCAAAATTTTCAATATCATTTGCTCTATAGCACTCTGCTTCAAAGTCAGAAAATTCCGCACTTGTTTCCATTGTATCACCGAGTACAAACAACATATTATGAAGATAGTGCGCACAGGCATTTGATGCGATTGAGTCAAGCAGAAGCTTTCCGTCTTTTTTTATTTTTCCGCCCCAACCGCCACCGCGTTTGTAGTAAGCTTTGTTGCGCGGCCAACTGATTGCCGTTTTTAAACTAAGAGGTTTTCCGAATTTTCCGTCAAGTATATCCCTCTTTAAATTTAAAATTGCATCTGCATAAGACCACTGATAACCGATTGCAATAAAGTGTTCGTATTTCTTTTCGGCTTCCGCCATTTTTTCTGCTTCTTCCATTGTAGGTGCTAAAGGTTTTTCGCAGAGTACATCTGATCCTTTTGACAAAGCATAAATACTCTGTTCACAATGAAGAAAGGTCGGTGTGCCGATTACAGTAAAATCTGCATCGTGTTCATTGAAAAATTCTTCCATCGTGTCATAAACAGAAATACCTTTTTCTTCAATCTCTTTTTTAAAAATACAGTTTGAAAAATACGGGTCAACTATTCCTTCCCATATGATATTTTCATCTGTATTTTCAAGCAATATTTTTACATAGTTAACAGCATATCCGCCTGCTCCGACTAATAAAATTCTCATACCTTTTTCTCCTTCCTTTTCAAGACACAGAACCGTCCCCTGTCTGAGATTTGAGTGCGGTTTCGGTAATATGGAAAATTTCTTCGGCTGAGATTATATCTTTTCCCGATAAAAATTCTTCTAAAAGCTCGGGTGCTTTATCGGGTGTTATTTCACTTTCCCCGTCCTGATTCATCAGCAGAATTTTTCCGTCACGGACTTCAAGTATTCCTTTTGTTCCGACACATCTTACTCTGTCATCGCCGTGAGTTTTTATGTTGTTCGGACGGTAGTAATCTATGTTTGCAGATGCGATGATTCCATCCTCTAATTCAAAATTACATATTGCCGCCATTTCGGGATTTTCTCCTACACATTTTGAACTTGCGCTTATGAATTTTTTACCCGAAAAATATGATATCCAATCAATAGCATGAATACCTACCCATGCGATTGTTCCGACATAAAGTTCTTTATTTTTATACCATTCGGGACGCACTCCGTAGCGGTAGCTTTTTTGCGCGGTTATCATTTTTATTTCACCGATTTTACCTTCATGCACAAGCTTCGCACCGTGATAAAATGCAGGATCAAAACGAAGATAATGCATCGCAGAAAATCTGATTTTATTATCAATGACCGCTGTCTTTACTCTTTGTAATTCTTCAAGTGTT
>JAFRZS010000173.1 GCA_017442445.1 Clostridia bacterium | reverse complement strand
CGAACCTCTTACATCTTCACTCTTACCTATTACTTCGCCGTCAGGCGTATGGGTGTGGGTGGAACCCACCCTTAACATTTGCGTAGCAAATATATCACTTAGCCGAAGGCTAAATATCACTCGTCGCAAGACGAATATCACATCGGCTTAGCCGATATATCACTGCAAAGTCACCGACTTTGCTTTGCCCCTCCGCCGTTTTGCATTCTGCACTTTAAAAAAGAAAACCCGACAAAACACCTTTGATGTTTTGTCGGGTTGATTATTAAAGTACATAGATTGTTACATCTCTTAATCCCCACTGGATACATTCGTTGTATGACCAGAAGAAGAGGTCTACTAAATAGTTAGTGCTGTAAATAAATCCGCCTGTGTCAGCCGCTACGGAATAACCGTAAACATAACCGCTTGTGCCGACAATCCAGAGCTTTGAGCCGTAGGGAATTTCTCTCGGGTCAACTGCTACATGACCGGGTTTTACCTTTCTGCCTGTTGCTGTTATTGCTCCGCGAGGTGCATAATATGCTGTAGCCTTACCTGTGATTTTATACTTATAGCTTGTGGGTACATTCTTGCTGTTAAGTGTAAGATCTGACGGTACTGTCAACTCTGACTTAGCCTTTACATTCTTTGCAAACTTTGTTCCTGCAGGTGCTGATACCTTATCGCCGGAATTTCCATTGTTTGTTGTCTGCTTTTTAGTTGTTGTAGGCTTCTTTGTTGTTACAACCTTTGTACCTACAAGTACGATTTCGTCTACGGGCTCCTTGATTACTCTTTCAAGAATCAATTCACTCTTGATGACCTTGCCGTTTTCATAGGTGTCAAGATATCTGCATTTCTTTTCACCCTCTACACCCTTCTGTGTAACCTTTGTGGTTCCCTTTTCAAGTGTGTCTGTATTCTTTTTGATTGTCTTGAATGCAATCTTTTCGTTTACTACTCTCTGTGTTGTGTTGCGGTCAAGAATTTCAATAATCATATAGGGCTTGAGCTCGTCTGTAAGCTTCTGAAGCATCTTCTGGTCTTCTGTAAGCTCAATTCCTGCTTTCTTGAGTGCGTCTGATACTGTTCCGCCTGTAATCTTTATAGCCTTAACCTGATCGCCTACAACAAGTGTTACTGTGAAAGCTCTTACAATTTCAATGCTCATGCCTTCATCAAGCTTGTCATCTTCGTCAAAGTTGATGTCATCGTCTTCCTGTACTGTGATGTTTGCCTTTTTAAGTGCATCTGCTACCTTGCCTGATGCTACTACTGTTACTGCTTCTTTGTCGCCGTCTTTGATTGTTACTGCGGCATTTCTTGTAATTACGACCTTACTGTCCTGCCATGCTGTAAAGCCTTTGGCATCAATTACATCGTTATCGTCCAATACGATTTCTGCCTGTTCAAGTACACCTTCAAGTGTTGATCTGAGTGTTGTGATAACTTTTTCTTCACCGTCAACTACAAGGTTAACATTGTATGCCACACTTGCTGTTGCTGCCACAGATGAAATACATACTGCTGCGATAATTAAGCCTACGATAAAATTTCTGCGAGCTTTCTTTGTTTTCCCGAAGAAATTTTTCATTTTGTTAAACATTTGTAAATACTCCTTTAGTGTTGATATCCGCCTGTAATATTTGTAACCTTTTGCCTTGCGAATATCCGTTTTTGTTGAACCAACGCTGATTATTATAGCCGTTTTTTTGTCATATGTCAAATATCAAACCTTTGTATTTTTGTGCAAATTAACGAACATAATCATTTTATTGTTCTTTTTTAGCATTTTTAATGCTTTTTTAAAGCCTTTTTCACTTTTTTTCAGATTTCATTTGTATAATATGCTGAAAGTTACAAACGGTTACAAAGCTGTAACATTTGTATCAAAACCACTACATATAGTTCTTTTTTTCTCCGCTACACTACTAAAAAATCTAAATAAACTTGTATTTATCTGCAAATATGATATAATAAATCACTTAATATCAGGAGGCATTTTATGGACATTTTGAAATTACTTGATTTATCTTCATTTTCAAAGTTTTCTGAAGATTTCAAAGACGGTGCTTATATATTCAGAAAATCCTTTTCATTTATATATATACCCGATATCGCACCCGACACTGCAACCGTTTTCAGATTCAATGCATTTTCAACAGGTAGAACAGTTTTCAGATATTTTCTGAAATCGGGTGACGATGTCATATACGACTCAATGGATTACTGCTT
>JAFRZS010000172.1 GCA_017442445.1 Clostridia bacterium | reverse complement strand
CTTACCAGGTTGACCAGGTGCTTATTGTTTTGCCGGACGAGGTCAATAACCTCTATGCCGAAAAAGGTGAAGATTATTGTACTCTTGTAACCTGTACTCCATACGGTATCAATACCCACAGAATGTTGGTACGCGGTACAAGGATTGAAAACATTGAAGAAGAAAAGAAGGTAAATCTTATTACCGAAGCATATCTTGTTGACCCGCTTATCGTTACTCCCGCTGTTGCGGCTCCGATTTTAGGCGCACTTCTTATCTTCCTTATGATAAAATCGTCAAAAGAAAAGAAAAAGAATAAAAACAAAGCTCAGGAAAAGAAGAAAAAACAGGATAAATAACATTACAGAAAGGTGGCGAAAGGAATGAAAACAAAAAGACTATCATCAGTAATTGCAATCATTATGACAATTACTGTATTTATTCTGACGCTTTCACCCATAGCCACTGCGCTTTTTGATAAAAACGGAAGCATTACATTAAATGTTACAAACCCCGTTGATGATACGCCCCTGACAAATGTAAGTTATCGCTTATATTTCTTTGCAAAAGCATATGAAGCAAAAGGCAATATCAATTACAAATTGATTCCGCCTTATGACAAAGCGAATGTTGATATCAACGATTTACAGGATCCTTACCTGGCTGTACATCTTTCATATTTTTCCGCAGCTAACAATTTACCCTATACCGAAAAATCAACGGACGGTAACGGTGTTCTCGTATTTTCAGATCTTACCCCCGGTTTATATCTTGTGGTTCCGTCGCAAACTGAAGATGATCACTATACCTCCTCACCTTTTGTTATATCCGTTCCGAGATATGACTCCGAAAATAAAAAATGGGAGTTTGATATTATTGCTTCTCCCAAAATTTCAGGCGGTGAAGAAGGCACAACTGATACCTACATCAGCGTTCTTAAAAAATGGGAAGGTAATAAAAAACACCCCGAGAGCATAACAGTTGTTTTACTTCGTGATTTCAAAGAATACGCAAGAGTTCAGTTGAACGATAAAAATAATTGGTATTACCGCTGGGATAATCTTTCCAAAGATTTTACTTGGGAAGTCGTGGAGGCAGATGTGCCTGACGGATATACAGTTTATTATGATACATCTTCAAACACAGTTACAATAATAAACAAAGCTGACACACCCGGCGAATCAACCACCACTCCAACAACCAAACCCGGCGACACAACAACCACAAAGCCGTCTGACAATCTTGCGCAGACAGGTCAGCTTAATTGGCCTGTTCCGATTTTTGCAATTGCAGGTCTGTTGCTTTTCAGTTCAGGCTGGGCAATTCTTAATCTCGGTAAAAAAGAAAGTGAATAAATTTTAAGGAGAGCAGTTTATGAGAAAAAAAATCGGTATTATCCTTATTTCAATAGGTTTGGCGCTGATTTTTTTCTCGGCGGCTCTCCTTTTGTATAATACTTACGAAAGTAATAAAGCTCAGAAACAGTCTGACATACTTGTCCAATCTATTCAAGGTGAGATAATTAAGAGCAACGAAGAAACAGACCCCTTTGACGAAGAAATGAAGGTCGTTGAAATTGACGGCTACGGCTACATCGGTTATCTCACAATTCCTGATCTTGACTTGAATCTTCCTGTTATGTCCGATTGGGACTATACCAGACTTAAAATTTCACCCTGCCGTTATTACGGCTCAACAAAAACAGATAACCTTGTTATCGCCGCACATAATTACAGAAGCCACTTCGGTTATTTAGGTCAGCTAAAACCAAACAATAAAATCCTTTTTACCGATATGGACGGCAAAAACATATCATACACCGTAACATCTGTAGAAATTCTTCAGCCGTATGACACAGATAAAGTAAAAGATACCGGCGATGATCTTATTCTCTATACCTGTACCTATGGCGGCCGTACGAGAATAGTTGTAAGATGCTCTGCATTATAAAGGAGAAAATTTATGAAAAAGAAACTACAGGTCGCAAATATCGGAATGAAATTCGGTATGAGTCATGTTGAAGGTGCTTTAAATTGTGCTGATGCTGAGATTGCTTTGATATGTGACACTAACGAAGAAAACCTTCGCTTTGCGGGTGAAAGATATGATATTCCAAAAGAAAAATGGGTTTCCGATTATACGGATATTGTAAATAACCCAGACATAGATGTTGTAACAGTTGCTATTCCCGACCAGCAACATAAGAAGGTTTCTTGTGATTTACTTCGTGCAGGTAAGCATGTACTTTGCGAAAAGCCTCTCGCTCTGACACGAGAGGATATTGAAGAAATCGTAAAGGTTGCGGAAGAGTCAGGCAAAAAATTCATGGTGGGACAAATCTGCAGATTCACTCCTGCCTTTGAAAAAGCAAAAGAAATAATTGAGTCAGGCACCATCGGCGAATTATATTTCGTTGAATCTGAATACGCACACGATTACATGCTTATTCAGGAGCCATGGCGATGTGACCCTGCCCGTCACGGTGTTATAGGAGGTGGCTGCCACGCTGTTGATTTACTCAGGTGGCTTGCAGGTGACCCGAAGGAAGTTTTTGCTTACGGCACTCATAAGCTTTTGCCTCATGTCACTTATGACGATGCTACAATAGCTATTATGAAATTTGACGAAAACCTCGCAGGTAAAGTTTTTGTTTCCACAGGTTGCAAACGAGATTACACCATGAGAACGGTTATTTACGGCACAAAAGGTACTATCATCTGCGATAATACCTCCCCTACACTTACACTTTTTACTGTTGATGAAAATCAGGTAACCCAAGAGCCTGAAATTATTGATATTCAGGTAAATAACCACAATGCCATTAAAGAATTTGAAGTGTTTGCTGATGCAATTTTAAATAACAAAGATGTTCTGACTGACGCAAGAGAGGGCGCAAAGACGGTTGCCGTCTGTCTTGCAATAGTTGAATCAGCAACAACAGGTAAAATCGTAAAACCCGATTATAATTTTTAAAAAAGGAAGATAACAATGTCAGAAGGAATTCAGAAGTTTGAGATATTTTATATTCGCCACGCAGATGTTGTCGGCGGTTCACACGGTGACAGAGATGTCTGCGACAGAGATTTGACTGAGCTCGGTGAAAAGCAAATTCTTCTCCTCGGTGAAAGATTTGCAGGTAAATCCTTTGATGCGATTTTTTCAAGTCCTTTGATTCGTTGCGTTAAAACTGCGGCAGCGGTTGCAAACAGACTTGAAGGTCATCCTCAGATTGAAATTATGCCTGAACTCATTGAAAACGGCTCAACATACGGATATAAAGGTCTTCCTGTTGAAGAATTAAAAAAATATTATGATAATGTAATAGAATGTCCTGATAATATCTACGGTGAAGACGGTATTTTTGAACACGATACAAAGGAAAAGAATATGATTCGTGCAAAAGCTGTTAACGAATACTTCCGCAAAAGATTCGGTTTCGGTAAAAAGATTCTTGTATTCGCTCACGCTTGTATCGGTAACAGTGTTATTCAGACTTCTGTCAGTGTTCCCTATGAACACTCAGCTTTCCGTATGACCTTATTCAACACATCGGTTACAAAACTCAAATACACAAGTGACGGCGTTGAACGAGTATCTTTCCATAACGATGTTTCGCATCTGCGCTCTATCATGCCTGACTATGAATTTGAATTATGATTTACGGAGGTAGATTATGGATATAATAAGAAAAGAATATACATACCGTTCTTATTCGGATATCGGTGATATTTTTGCTCGTTCCTGGGCTCCTGCCAATCCCAACGAAATCAAGGGAATTTTTCAGATAACTCACGGCATGGCTGAGCACGGCGAGAGATATGAAGACTTTGCAAATTTCCTTTGCCACAACGGTTTTGTCGTTTATTGTAATGACCACATCGGTCACGGAAAATCTGTTGTTGACGATTCTATGCTCGGCTATTTTGGTAAAAAGCGCGGTTGGATAAGTTTTGTAGAAGATGTTGAAGCTTTGACTGATATTGCAACTGCAGAACACCCTAACCTCCCTGTCTGCCTTTTCGGTCATAGCATGGGTTCTTTTGTCGCAAGAAGCTATATGAGAAAGTACGGCAACAAAATTGACAAAGCTATCATCTGCGGTACAAGCGGTTCAAATCCCGCTGTCGGTGCAGGTATTCTTCTGACAAAAATTATAATTAAGCTCAAAGGTGAAATGCACAGAAGTGAGTTAATCAATAAAATTGCTTTTGGCAGTTATAATAATAAATTCAAACCCGCAAGAACCGCTTTTGATTGGCTGACTCGTGACAAGGATATAGTTGACAAGTATGTGGCAGATAAGTATTGCGGTTTCCTTTTTACAGCAAGAGGATATCTTGATATGTTCTCAATTCTTGCTGATGTTTCAAAGGACAGTTGGTATAATGCTCTTAACAAGGAACTCCCCGTTCTTTTAATTGCAGGTAGCATGGACCCTGTCGGCGCATATTCAAAGGGTGTAAAGGAAGTTTACGATAAACTTAAAGCAACCGGTCACAAAGATGTAACCCTCAAATTATACGCAGACGCACGACATGAAATTCTTAACGAAGCAGACAGAATAACAACTTATAATGATATAGTTAATTGGGTAAAGAAATGATTTTAAACGGACGAATTATAAAAGGTATCGGCGGATTTTACTATGTTGAAGCCGAGAAAAATGTTTATGAATGTAAGCTCAGAGGTATTTTCCGCAAAAAAGAAATTACGCCCCTGGTCGGCGACACAGTCACTATCTCAGTAAATGAAGGTCAGGAAAATACCATTGATACTGTTAATGAGCGTAAAAACTCGTTAAAACGCCCTTTGGTTGCAAATATTGATACTTTGTTTATTGTTATATCTTCAACCGAGCCTGAGCCTAATACTCTTGTAATTGACAAGCTGACAGTTATTGCTGAGGCTGCAGATATTGAGCCTGTTTTGCTTTTCACTAAGGACGATTTGAAGAGTGTTGACTCTTTATTTGAAATCTATGAAAAAACAGGTTATAAGTGCATCAAAGTATGCGATGATACTATTGATGAAATCAAATCTTTACTTAAGGATAAAACTTCGGTTCTTACAGGTAATTCAGGAGTCGGCAAGTCAACTCTTTTAAATAAGCTTGACAGCTCCCTTGACCTGCAGACAGGACAGATAAGCACAAAGCTCGGCAGAGGAAGACATACTACAAGACACGTTGAATTGTTTGAGCTGTGCGGTGGTTATATCGCAGATACACCCGGTTTTTCATCGCTTGAACTTGATTTGAATGATTATACCCTCAAGGAAAAGCTTTTTGATTGCTTCCACGATTTTTCCGACTATGCGGATAGCTGCCGTTTTTCTTCTTGCTCTCACACAAAGGAGAGCGG
>JAFRZS010000171.1 GCA_017442445.1 Clostridia bacterium | reverse complement strand
TTCTGAGATAACTTCGATAATTCTGTCGGTCGCATCGCAGATTGCCATTTTCTTAGCATTTGCGCCGATTTCTGCCAAGCGGTCAGGATTAAAAATCAATTCTTTTACTGCTTTTGTAAGTGTTTCTCCGCTTAAATCTTTTTCTTCTATTATAACTGCGGCATTGTTGTTTACAAGTGCCATAGCATTATGATACTGATGATTTTCTGCAACATTAGGTGAAGGAATAAGTATTGAGGGTTTTCCCATTACCTGAAACTCACTCAATGAACTTGCTCCCGCACGGCAGATTACAAGGTCAGCGGCTGAAAGACATCTTGCCATATCATCAATATATTCTCTGACGATTATATGTTTTTCGTTTTCAAGGTCAACGCCTTTTTCTCTGAGTTTGTCGGGTACCCATTTTCCGTACTGTCCTGTAGCGTGTAAGAAATAACAGTCTGCATCTCTGTGCATTGATGAAATTGTTTCAACCATCGCATCATTTATTGCTCTTGCACCGAGTGAACCGCCCATAGATAAAACGAGAGGTCTGTCATCAAGGTTTAATTCAGCACGGCTTAATTCTCTGTCTGCTTTGATAAGTTCGCCTCTTACAGGAAGACCTGTGTATATAGGTTCGTTTTTAGGACTCATGTGTTTCTTTGCGTCCATAACTGTGAGCATAACTCTGTCAACTGTTTTTGCAAGAGCTTTGTTTGTGACTCCGGGATATGCGTTCTGTTCATGGATTGCTGTGGGAATACCCATTTTACATGCAACCTTTAAAACAGGACCGCTTACATATCCGCCGAAACCTACTACAACATCGGGTCTGAATTTTTCAATTGTTTTCTTCACCTGTGACGATGACTTGAGTAACATTCCTACGGTTTTTACATTATCCATTATCGCCTTCGGTGAAAATGAACGCTTGAAACCTCTGATTTCAATTGTTTCAAAATTAAAACCTGCATTGGGAACAAGCTTGGCTTCCATTCTGTCAGCCGTTCCTATGAATACTATTTCCGCATCGGGACAACGGTTTCGTATTTCCGATGCAACGGCAAGTGCAGGATTAATATGTCCGCCCGTACCGCCTGCCGCAATCATTATTCTTTTTGAATTGAACATTTTTATCCCTCAGTTCTTACAGTAACTTTTTAACCTTGGAAGTTCTTGATGCACTCAGAACAATTCCCATTTCCGCCAACAGAATAACAAGCGAGGTACCGCCATAGCTGAAAAACGGCAAACCAATACCTGTATTCGGTAAAACATCTGTTACAACACCGATATTAAGTGCTGTCTGCAAACCGACCTGGAACATGATTCCTGTAACTAAAAGTGTTCCGAAGGTGTCTTTTGTATGACGAGCTATGGAAAGTCCTCTTAAAACAAGAAGAATGAAAAGTATTACAATTCCGAGTGCTCTGAAAAATCCGAGTTCTTCACAAACTACCGAGAAAATAAAGTCATTCTGCGGTTCGGGAAGATATAAATACTTCTGCTTTGAGTTACCTACACCGGCACCGAAAAGTCCGCCTGAACCTATTGCATAAAGTGATTGGTTTGTCTGCCAACGAACACCCTGAGGGTCGAAATCTTTATCAAGCCAACCCTGAAGACGCTCGTAGATATAATCGGGAAGTATTCCGCTTTCAGCGAGTGACTCGCGATTTAATATTACAATAAGACCTATCACTGCAAACGAACCTATAATCAATATGAATGGCTTATAGCTCGTGCCGCCCATAAAGGTCATAGCTGTACCGATTGCAAGCATAAGAATTGTTGCTGATAAGTGATTTTCAAGAATGATAAGAACACAGAAAAATCCTACAACACCCATAAGCGGGAAAATGCTGATTACAGGATGTGCGCTTATCTGTTCTCTGAATTTTATTACTGCCCATGACATGAATATAATCAGTGCTATTTTTGCTACTTCTGACGGCTGGAATGTTATACCGAGATTGAGCCATCTTTTATGACTTTCCTTACCCTCAACCTCAGCAGGCATTATCAGAACAAGCACCAGAAGTATTGTGGCAAGTATCATTATCGGAACTGCAAGTTTTTCAAACATTCTGTAATCTATCTTTGAAAATATATACATGATTACAAGTCCGACTACTGCAAAAAGTGCCTGTCTTTTCAGAAACCAAAGACTGTCACCTCCGCGCTCTGCGTATGAATACGCATAACTCGCAGAAAACATCATCATGACACCGATTATCAATATTATAAATACAAGAAGAAGGAACAGAACATCCATTCTGCCCTCTTTTACTGTAAAGATGGAAATAAACTCGGAAAATTTTGATTTATTTCCGCGTTTTAATTCTTTTGCTTTTTCGCTCAAATTCCTTCCTCCTTTTCAGTCTTAAACTCCGAATTTGAAAAGCAATACACCTATTGCGCAACCGATAATATTTACGGCACAGAATACTGCAACGATTTTTTTCTCGCTCCAGCCTGACATTTCAAAATGGTGGTGTATTGGTGCCATTTTGAAAATTCTCTTTCCGTGAGTAGCTTTGAAATATCCTATCTGAATTACATCAGACATAGCTTCTATTACATATATTATACCAACCGGTAATAAAATTATCGGACAGTCTATTGAATAAGCAAGTGCTACAACCATACC
>JAFRZS010000170.1 GCA_017442445.1 Clostridia bacterium | reverse complement strand
TATATAAACCAAGGCTAAGATGCTCATTCTTGCATTCTGAAAAAGCTGAACTATCTTTTTTGCAAGTATGTAGAAAAAATTTATATTCTTTAATGCGCAAACAACAGCCAAAACACAGAAAAGACAAGTAAGTGTCTTGAAATCAAAATATCCGAGATATTCCTTGTCTGGTGGCACAATAAAACCCGTAACAACGGCGGCTAAAAAAGCAATCGCTGTTACGGTGTTGTTCTTTATGAAATTTACGAAATGTCTGAATGCTCTGACCATAAAACTACCTTCAATATTTATTTGCAAAAGAATTGTATCACAAAACTTTTTTCAAGTAAAGCATTGATTATAAATATTTACTGTGATATACTGCATTGAAAAGGTGGAGATAACATATGATAAAAAAATTAGTGGGCGACAAGTCGTTTTATAAAAGAGTGTTCGCCCTTACGTTGCCGATCATGATACAGAACGGAATTACCAATTTCGTAAATATGCTTGATAATATTATGATAGGTGCAACTGGCACTGCGGAAATGACAGGAGTATCTATTTCAAATCAGTTGTTTTTTGTATTTAATCTTTGTATTTTCGGTGCAGTATCCGGTGCGGGAATTTTTTCGGCACAGTTTTTCGGAAAAAAGGATTACGAAGGAGTACATAATTCATTCAGGTTCAAAATGCTTTTCTGCACAGTGCTTACTGTTATGGGAATAGGTATATTTGCGTTTTTCGGCGAGCCGATTTTAAGTCTTTATATGCAGGGAGAACAAGGACTTACCGATGTAACGGCAACAATGGGTTTTGCAAAGGACTATATGTCTGTAATGCTTATAGGACTTTTGCCGTTTGCGATAGTACAGGCGTATTCAAGCACATTACGTGAAGGTGAACAGGCAACTTTACCTATGATTGCCGGTGCAGTGTCCGTTGTTGTAAATCTTGTATTTAACTACATACTTATTTTCGGAAAATTCGGCGCACCGGCACTGGGTGTAAAGGGAGCGGCAATTGCAACGGTATTTTCAAGATTTGTTGAGTTTTTCATAATTGTTATTGTAACTCACGCAAACACAGAAAAATATGACTTCATGAAGGGAGTTTATAAAAGCTTTAAAATTCCAGCAAAGCTTGCAGGCCGTTTGTTTATAAAGAGTCTTCCGTTGATGCTCAACGAAACAATGTGGGCATCGGGACTTGCTGTTATAAGTCAGTGTTATTCTATTTACGGACTTGACTCGATTGCGGCAGTAAATATATCACAGACATTCTGGAATGTATTTTCAATCGCATTCCTTGCTGTAGGTACTGCGATAGGAATTATTTTAGGACAGATGCTCGGTGCAAACGAAATAGAAAAGGCAATGGCTGAAAGCTATAAAATGATTGCCTGTTCATTGGTTGTAGCGGTTGTATTCGGACTCATATACATCGTCTGCGCAGAATTTATACCTATGGCATACAATACTGAAAACGAAATCAGACAGTTAGCGACAACACTTATGCAGATAACGGCATTTGCGATGCCTTTTGAAGCTTTGACTCATGCGACATATTTTACTTTGCGCTCAGGCGGAAAGATGATGATAACAATTATTTTTGATTGCGGATTTACATGGGGTGTAAATGTTCTGTTGGCTGTTATACTCAGCAGATTTACTCCGATATCATTTGTCGGATTATTCGCGCTTATCCAGTTCGTTGCCGTAGTAAAAGGACTTGTAGGACTTCTTATGGTGAAAAACGGCTTCTGGGCAAAAAATATTATCTCAAAAACATAATTTATAAGGATGTTAAAAATGAAAGACAGAAATTACTATTTAGCCAAAGCGGAAGAAAATATGCCGAAAATAATTTACAGTGAATTAAAACCCGAAGCCTCACAGGAGGTTTTTAAAAAGGGTGACAGTATTCTTTTAGATCTCGGCAATCATTATGTCGGACATTTTTCTTTCAGACTTGATGCGGCGGAATATTTTATTTGCGCACCTGTAAAAATGAAGATTCGTTTTGCAGAGGACAGCAGAGAAGTTGATGATGATTTTTCATCTTATGACGGGGATCTTCCGTCATCGTGGCTTCAGGAAGAAACAGTGATTCTTGACCATCACATGACGGTTGATATGCCGAGAAGATATGCTTGTCGCTATATAAAAATCACGGTTGAAGCAACAGAGGTAAAAGTAAAATTATCAGATTTTAAATTTCTTGCTTCAACAAGTGCTGACATGGACAGTTTGAAAGCAGCTGATATAAAAGACGAAGAATTAAGAAAAATTGATGAAATTGCAATAAATACATTGAAAAACTGTATGCAGACCTTGTTTGAAGACGGTCCGAAGCGTGACCGCAGATTGTGGATCGGTGATTTAAGATTAGAAGCACTTGCAAACTATTGTACATTTGACAATCGTGAAATAGTAAAAAGATGTCTGCATCTTATTGCGGCGGGAGAGTGTAACGAGCTTGGCTTTTTACCGTCATATATATTTGAAACTCCCGAATTTCATACAGGTTGGGCACATCTGAGTGACTACGCACTTTTGTATGTTGTAACCCTTTGTGATTATTATAAAAACACAAAGGATATTGACACAGTCAACGATTTACTTGATTTGTGCAAAAGTCAGCTTAAAAGCTTTAGAAATATCCTTGATGAAAACCTGATTGTAGTCAAGCAAAAAGGTTGGTTTGTTTTTATAGATTGGTGCAAAGGATTAAAAAGTCTTACTGCTTTGCAGGGAGTATATCTTTATACCCTTGAAAAATTCACAGAATTACTTGAAAGCATAGGCGATAGTGAAAAAGAAGCTTACGAAAAACATCTTGATGACGTCAGAAAGGCATCAAGAAAGCATCTTTTTGATGAAGAAAAAGGTGTGTTTGTAAATGCAACTGACGAATATCAGAAGAGCGTTCATTCTCAGGTGTGGATGATTTTAGGCGGAGTAATTGAAGGCAAAGAAGCTGAAAAAGCATTGAAAACAATGCTCAAAGATGCAGAAGCAAAACAGCCTTTCACACCCTATATGCGTCACTATATTGTTGAAGCTATGCTTAAAATCGGTCTTAAAGACGAAGCATTTTCATACATAAAAGAAATATGGGGCGGAATGATAAAGCTTGGTGCGGATACATTTTATGAGGTTTATGTACCGGGCGATCCCGATTTTTCACCATATAGGGACAGAATGATAAACAGTCTTTGTCACGCGTGGAGTTGCACACCGACTTATTTTATCCGTAACGAACTATAAAAGGAGAGAACAGAATGATAAAATCCGCAGAGCTTCATTATGATGTTGTTATAGTCGGCGGCGGAATGACAGGCATAGCAGCGGCTTTGGCATCGGCAAAAAACGGTGCAAAAACCGCACTTGTGCACGAAAGACCCGTTTTGGGCGGAAATGCAAGCAGTGAAATACGCATACCTATCTGTGGTGCATCTGCAAGTGACAGAAAACCCGAGCTCAATGAAAGCGGAATAGTACATTCTCTTATCCTTGCCAATAAAAAAGTAAACGACAGTTTTAACTATTCAATCTGGGATGCGGTACTGTTCGATGCACTCAAGAAAGAAAAAAATCTCACACTCTACCTTAATACAACGATGTTTGATGCAGAATGTGAGGATAGCAGAGTTAAACACATCAAATGTTATCAGATGACAACCGAACGCAGATTGACTTTATCGGCAGACTATTTTGCTGATTGCACGGGTAACGGAACTTTATCTGCTTTTGCAGGTGCCGATTTCAGAACGGGCAGTGAGGCAAAATCTGAATATAACGAACCTCACGCACCCGAATTTGCCGATAACGAAAGAATGGGCAATTCCATTATCTTTAAAGCAATAAACAGAGAACACCCCGTGGAATTTATACCGCCTGTTGAGGTTATGCACTTTACTGAAGAACAGTTGAAATTCAGAAAACATTGTGCACCTATTCCCGAAGAGGTAAAAGAAAATGCAAGTGATGCTCAACTGAAAGAACTGCATAACGAACGTTGTCCGAGCTTTGCATACTGGTGGCTCGAAATACCGGGGGAAATCACAGAATACGAAGAAGTCCGTGATAATCTTGTATCAGCTGTTTACGGAATATGGAATCATATCAAAAACGAAGGTAACCACGAAGCGGAAACTTATGAGCTTGTGTGGGTAGGAATGCTTCCGGGCGGAAGAGAGAGCAGAAGAATAGAATGTGACTATATGCTCAACGAAAACGATGTTATCAATAACCGTCGTTTTGATGATAAGATAGCTTACGGCGGTTGGTATATAGATAATCATTACAGCCTTTTTGAGTATAATAAAAAGCCTGCGTTCAATTTCTTCTTCGAAGGCTCGTTTGATATTCCGTACCGTTCTTATTGCGTAAAGGGTTTCAAAAACCTATTTGTCGGCGGAAGATGTATGGGCGCAACAAAGCTTGGTATGGCTGCAACGAGAGTTATGGGCACTTGTGCCGTAGGCGGTCAGGCAATCGGTACTGCGGCGGCAATATTGTCGAAAAATAAATCTGCGGATATCCGTGATATAGATGTAAAAGCACTTCAACAGACATTGATAAAAGATGACTGTTATCTGTCCGAGCTTGTGAACGAGGACGAAAAAGACCTTGCTAAAAATCTTTCGATTACTGTATCAAGCGAAGCTAACGGATATTCAGTAAAAAACATCACTAACGGAATAACGAGAAAGCTTGAAAATGCCTCAAACCAATGGCGTTCTGAAACAAGTTTGCCACAGTGGATAAATCTGAAATCTGATAAAGATATAAACGTCAACGAAGTTCAGATTACATTTGACTCAAATCTCGAAATTGAAAAAGCTGTGACGATTTCAACAAGACTTCAGAAAAGACAGGAAAAAGGTGTGCCCAAGGAGTTGATTCGTGATTATGAAGTTGTTTTGCTGAAAAACAAAAAAGAAGTTGCAAAGCAGATTGTAAAAGGTAACTTCCAACGCCTGAACAGAATTTATTTTGACAACGTCACTTGTGATGAAATACAGATAAATCTTCTCAGTACAAACGGTGTTGATTACGCAAGTATATTTGAAATAAGAGTGTATTAAAAAAGGTGGTGTGAAAACCACCTTTTTCTTTTTTTATGAAAACTATAGAAAAATGAATTTCAATATGTTATAACATTTGCAAGTATAATATGCGTTTGGGGATGATAAATATGAGAATTAAAAATCCTCTTAAAATTTACAGTATGCAAGACGGCAACAGAAGAATTACACTTTTCTCTCTTGCTATTCCTCTTTTAGTCCAGACGATAATCGGACAGTTCTACGGAACTCTAGGAACGATGCAGCTATCCAACTATTCTGATATAGCGGTGTCGGGTTCAAGTATCGCGGGTTCTGTTATGAACATCGCAAACTTTATACTTAATATGGTTGTCAACGGAACGGTTATTCTGTCTGCCGTTGCGATTGGCGCGAAGGAACGGGAAAAGGTCGGAAGATATGCATCGACGGGTGCGATTATCGGCGTTGCTTTGTCGGTTGTTCTTGCCCTTTTCGGTTTCGTTTTTGCAGAAGAATTGCTTGTTCTTATGAATCTGGAAGGTGAAGCTTTAGCGTTTGCAATTACATATTTTAAAATAAGAATTGTATTCTTGCCTATGGTTGCAATAACTTCACTTTTAAACAGTTTGCTTATATGTAACGGTTTCCCTAAAATTACAATGTATATTGGCTTTTTTATAAGTACAATATCTCTTGCTATGGGCTATACTGTGCTTTATACCAGAATTGAAAAAATGATTGACCCTGTGTATTCAATGCCGTGGGTTGCAAATATCTGCCAGACGATTTCATTGTTGCTGACAATTATAGTTTATGTGCGAAACAACTGTGCATTTAATTTTAAATTCAGTTTTAAGGATGCAGTTAAAATTTTCAAACTCGGCATCCCGGGCGGTATGGCATTACTTATGTACACTTTAGCACAAACCATTACAACAAGTTTTGTTGCGGATATGGGTGTAGATGTTATCAATACAAAAATTTATATCGGAAGCATAATTTCATACGTCCCGATGTTAGGCTATGCGATATCTCAGGCAAATTCCGTATTTATGGGACGCTTCCGCGGTGCAGGTGATTTTGACAGCATTAAAGTCTTATATAAGCAGAATACAATTTTAGCTATATCAATAAATGTTGTTCTTTCTGTAATTGTACTTATATTTCATAAATACCTGATTTCAATTTTCACAGATAATGCAGATATCATAAATGCAACATCGTTGATTTTCCTTCTTGACATTTTTGTAGAAATACCGAGAGCGGTTAATAATATTTCCGAAAACTCACTCAATCCCAACGGCGATGTAAAAACGACGTTTATTATATCTACTATATCATGTTGGCTCGGAAGTGTGGTATTTTCGTATGTGCTTTGCGTACTTTTAAAAATGGGACTTGTCGGTATCTGGGTAGCATTTATTGCAGACGAAACGATAAAAGCTGTTGTATATCTTATCCGTTGGAAATCTGATAAATGGCAGAAAACAAAAATATGAGGGGCTGTTTTACAGCCTCTTTTTCCGTATATACCGGAATTTCGACCGAATACTTAAATTATAATGACACAAAAAATATTTATGCTAAAATATAATCGGAGGAGGCGTTGATGTGGAATATAAACTGATAATTGATAAAGAAAAAGAAGAATCGCTGATACTGACCGTCAATGAGAGGAACGAGCTTGTTGAAAAAATTGAAGAGCTTGTCGGAATGAAAGCTGATATTATTCATGCCTATAAGGATAATGAGATATTCAGAATATCTTCAGGTGAAGCGGATTGTTTTTTTACCGATAACAATAAAATCTATGCTTATGTCGGAAAAGACAAATATTCTATTAAACTGAGATTATATCAACTTGAAGAAATACTTAATGATGATTTTATGAAGATCAACAGAGGATGTCTTGTGAATGTCAAGAAGATCAGAAAATTTGAAATGTCTTTCGGCGGTACAATTTCAGTAGTGCTGACAAACGGTTTCAGCGATTACATCTCAAGAAGAGAATTAAAAAATGTTAAAAGGAGAATGGGATTATGAATAAGTATGTTAAAGAATTTTGTTTAAGAGGTTTAATTTTTGGCGGTTTCGGGCCCATTATAGTGGGTATTGTTTATCTTTGTATATCGTTATCAACCGAACTTGCAGTCAGCGGAACAGAGTTTTTTTCTGCAATAATATCAACATATTTGTTGGCATTTGTCCATGCGGGTGCAAGTATATTCCCACAGATTGAAAGCTGGTCAATAATCAAATCAATCAGTGTACATTTTCCGACTCTGTATATTGCATATACATTATGTTATCTTATCAACACATGGATACCGTTTGACTGGAAAGTGGTACTTATTTACACAGCAATATTCATTTTAGTTTATTTGGCAATATGGGTAACTGTCTTTACAATCACCAAACGAACAACAAAAAATCTGAATAAAAGAATATAACGCACGACCATCGGGGAACCGATGGTTTTTTCATTGAAAAAATTGTTACATTCTGCGTTTTAGCTGACTACATAACAGAAGGATAAATTAAGGAGGAGTCTTTATGAAAAAATTATTGTCAATCTTTTTATGTTTTGTGATGTCAGTATCGGCTGTCCCGTATGTTTTTGCTGAAGATGCAGATATATACAGAATTTCAACAGCAAGTCAATTAAGAGCTTTTCTTAACAGCGCAGATAATTTTGAATCAAAAACGGTAGTATTGGAAAAAGATATTAAAATTTACAACAAAGAGTTTTCTCTTGATGAAAACAATGCTCCGAATTTTAACGGCAATACTGTTTTACCTGCAGCATTTCCGTCACTCGCAAATTTTAACGGTACGTTTGACGGACAAAATCATACAATAAGCGGTTTGTATCTCAATGACGGTCTTTTTGCAAAATGTGACGGTGCAACAATTAAAAACCTCAACATAGAAAACTCGCTTATCTACAATGAAGAAGAAAACAAGTACGGCTTGGGTGCAATATGCTCGATAATCACAAATTCAACAGTTACAGGTTGTTCTGTTGATGCTGTTGCTGCAGGCGGCGGTAACAATGTCGGCGCTGTTCTGGGAAAGGTAACGGATTGTACAGTAAAACAATGCCGAAGCCTTGGTGAAATTTACGGAAACAATTATGTCGGAGGTTTCGCAGGTTCAATCAATTCATCTGAAGTGGCTGAATGTTATAACTCGGCAGATGTAGCGGGTAATGATAATGTTGGCGGTTTTTCAGGACACGCGTTTGATTTCTCAATTTCAAAGTGCTACAACCTCGGTGACGTTACAGCACTCGGCGAAAAAGGTGTTGCAGGCGGTTTTGTCGGCTACTTATCACCGGTAAAAACAAAACGCTGGACTATACAGTATTCCTATAACGCAGGAGATGTAAGCGGTTATGATGCAGGAAAATTCTGCGGTATGTTTGTAGGTACTTTTGAAGAGATGCTTTCTTTAGAGTTTTGCTATTTTAAAGGAACATCGCTTGAAGAATTTGATGCTGACGGTTATATAAGTATGTTGTGGGAAATGTGCAAAGATAATCCGGGCATTATGTATCCTCCCGGAACATATTATATTCCGGAAATTTCTATCGGAATTGAGGCAAGGTCGGAAGAAAGACTTAAAAAGTCTTATTATCCGTTTGTTTTTGATTACTCAAACGAAAATGAAGGTTATCCTATGATAGAATATTTTCATAAGATACACACTTTCTCTGAATACGAGCCAAGCGAAAACGGTGTATTGGTCTCAAAATGCAACAGTAAAGGCTGCAGTGTAACTGACAGTACACCGCATACTCATAGTTGGGGAGAATATAACTACAACAATGATGCAAGTTGTATAAAAGACGGAACAATGACGGCAATTTGTACAGCCTGTTCGGCAACAAATACAATCAATGATCCCAAGCATCCTAAAACGGAACATATGTGGAGTGAATACATCTATAATAACGATGCTACCTGTGTAAACAATGGAACTAAAACTGCAGAATGTCAGAATGACGGATGTGAAGAAACACACACAATACCGGACGATGAACACCCGTTGACTGATCATGTTTTCGTCAATTATGTTTTAGACGCGGACGGTCTGACTGAAACAGCACATTGTAAGCAGGATAACTGCACAGAAACGGATACAAAAATCCATCTTCATGTATGGGGAACTTATTTTTATAACAACGATGCAGATTGCACAACAGACGGCACAAAAACTGCCTCATGTACAAATAAAAACTGTAAGGCGACAAACACAATAACCGACGAAAATCATCTCGCATCGGGACACAAGATGAGTAATTTTGTTCTGGATTTTGACGGAGTGACAGAAACTGCATTCTGTTTAAATGACGGTTGTGATGAGATTATAACAATTGAACATAAGCACACATGGGGAGGATATATAAGCAACAACGATTCCGACTGTACTACGGACGGCACAATGACAGGACACTGCACAAAGCAGGGCTGTGTTGCAACGGACACAAAGCCTGATCCCGAAAACGAAGCACAAGGTCATAAGTTCGGTGATTGGGAATCAAACAATGATGCAAAGCTTTTTGAAAATGCAACCCAAACACGTACCTGCCGTTGCGGACAAAGTCAAACTCAGGAAATAGAACATAGTTCAAAAATAGCAGTTTTCTTCCTCAATCTTGCAAAAATATTTGAAGTATTATTTGGCTAAAAAAGCTTAGTGTTAATCCTCACATTAAATACAACGGCTGTCCGAAAGGATAGCCGTTGTATTTACCAAATCGCAGTATAAATTGTTGGTATATTGTGTCAATGAAATTCTGATTTTTCTGTGATATAATTGAATTAAATTTGTTACATTCTTTATTTTTGCTGACTACATAAAGAAGGAGTACTGAAAGGGGGCGGTCAGTTGTTATCTCAAAAACAAATCGCTGATTTGTTGCGGCGATGTTATGATGAATACCGATTGAAGCTTTTTAGCTTTTGTCTTGCCCGTCTTTCAGGTGAGAGAGGGTCAGCGGATGATTGTGTGCAGGAAGCATTCCTTGTTTTACATCAGAAATTGCTTGACGGTGAAGAGATAGAAAATCCGAGAGCATTCCTTTACAGAACTGCAGAAAACTTTGTGCGACGAAGACAGGAGCAGATTTCAAAGGAAAACAAGCGAAACTTACCGCTTGAAGATGCATACGAAACCGCATCAAGCGAAGATATATACTTTGACATTGTTGAGCAGATAGATTACGAGGAACTCGCAAGGCAACTGATAGAAGCGCTTGATGATAATGAGAAAACCATTTATTCTATGCGCTATATGAAGAAAATGCGGGTTGATGAAATAGCCGCCGAGCTGAATATTTCGCGCCCTGCCGCTTCAATGAGGTTGATGCGGCTGAAAACAAAAATAACCGATATGGTTATGCAACTGGATTTTGAGAAAGGAGTTGGCTGATATGAATATTACTGTCAGTAGGGAACTTTTCCTTCACCCTGATTTCAAAGAAAATATAGAACAAGCGCTGTGCGATTATCTTAACAGCCTTATTAATGATGAGTTTGCAAAGGCATCACCCGATTTTGATTTCATTGATGAGTGTGCCGATGCCATAAATGCGATAAGAGAAGATTTTGTAAGTGCCGTTATTCCTGTTATTTCAAAACGAGAATTTTTAGCAAAGCTTGGTATAAAGGTGAACAGAGTACCGAGATTTTCAATAAACATAGCGGTCGCGATAATAATGCTTCTGACAATAAATTATGTGATTGCAAGTGCAACTGATTATGATATTTTAAACGAGATAAAAGAAAGTATCATAGAGCTTTTTGAAAAAGAAAAAGAACCTGAAACAACAACCGAATCAACGACGGTGAAAGAAGAAATTTCAACTGAAGCTACAACCGAAATTCCGTCAACAACCGAAACTACAACAGAGAAGGAAACGCAAACAACAGTTTATCACAAAACTGCCGAAGGAATAAAGGCTGAATTTGATGACAGTATCAAAAAACAGTGATTGAGGCGATGAATTATAGTGTCTTAGCAGGTGGTAAGCGGATT
>JAFRZS010000169.1 GCA_017442445.1 Clostridia bacterium | reverse complement strand
TATATCGTATTACCCGATACTGATGTAACAAAAACAGTATGCCCCGAACCGCTTGTATTACCGTACTGTAAAATATCTCCGGCTTTTACTCCGGAAATACTGTAAACGGTAGGCCACGATGAATGGCTACCACCAAATACATTATCAGCTACTAATCGAGCAAAACCCCAACACTGAGAACCGCCTGCATATCTGCCTGTCCAAGTGCTATAATTAGGATATGTGCTTCTTAGAGAATTTAATTTAGCATCAAACTCGCTCTGAGTAATTGCACTTGCTTCTATCCCCAAATCCATTATCGGGATGATGGTGAAGCACATAATGAGTGCAAGGGCGAAACTTAGGATTTTTTTAGTTGTTTTCATGATTTTTCCTCCTAATTTTATTATTTTTCAATAATTATATCTGTATTACAGATAAATGTCAATATCTTGATTACAGATATTGCATAATATTCATTACAGTAATTTATACATTATCTGAGGTGGCATTATGCAATTCAAGAATCTAAGGGCAATTCGCGAAGACAGAGATATAAAACAAAAAGAAATAGCACAGTTTTTAAATGTATCGCAGAATACATATTCCCAATACGAAACAGGTGTAATCGCTCTTACTGCTGAGGTACTCATTAAATTATCTGAGTTTTACGGTGTCAGCATTGATTATCTCCTTGATCTCACAAATAATCCTGAAATCAATCGGTAATACAGTTTTGTGTTACCGATTTTTTATCTTCAAAGCTCAAAATTTTTCAGTTTTTATTCCCCTTTCTCCAAAAAATGTAATTATTTATTCAATTATAGACGTTTTCTGTCTATAAGTCAATAGATATTTTGCGTCTAGCATAAAATATCTGTTGAGGTGAGAATATGAAATTGACATTTGGTGAAAAAATCAGAAATCTCAGAGAAGATGCAGATATGAATCAGACACAGCTCGGCAATGCGGTCGGTATGACACAGCGAAAAATCTCCTACATCGAGTGCGGAAAATACGAGCCCGGGATTGACGATATTGTCAGCTTATGTAAATTCTTCAAGGTCTCGGCAGACTTTTTATTGGGAGTAGATGATTAACGGCAATGCATTTTTGATTGTGTTGCCGTTTTTTTGCATTTATATGCAAAAAAGATTGAAAAATTGCGATTATTATACTATAATATTTGTTAACAAATTTTTAAAATAAGGAGAGGTAGGTTTTTATGTCATTTTTGTACTTTCTTGAAAGCATCAGAAATCCTGTGCTTGATTTCTTCTTCTCGACAATAACTTATTGCGGCGACGAAATCATATTTATGGCACTCGGTATGATTTTCTTCTGGTGTATCGACAAATTCAAAGGTTATTACCTTCTTTGTGTCGGTTTTGTAGGTACGGTTATCAATCAGTTTTTGAAAATGATGTTCCGTATTCCGCGTCCGTGGGTTAAAGACCCCAATTTCACAATCGTTGAATCAGCTCGTGAAGCCGCAACAGGCTATTCCTTCCCCAGCGGTCACACACAGACTTCAGTAGGTCTTTTCGGCGGTCTTGCAAGAACTAACAAGAATCTTGCTGTGCGCATTGTTTCAATCGCTCTTTGTGTTCTTGTTCCGCTTTCACGACTTTATCTCGGTGTTCATACACCCTTAGATGTCGGCGTTTCAATTATTATTGCATTGATTTTAGTTTTCGGTCTTGCTCCCATCTTCAAGAAGGGCGAAAATTCACCTAAAGTTATGTTCATTCTTATGGGCGTACTTACTGCAATTATGATTGCATTCCTTTTATTCGTAATGCTTTATAAATTCCCCGCAGATACAGACCCTCACAATCTTCTTTCTGCAAAGAAAAATGCTTTCACTCTGACAGGTTGTCTTATCGGTCTTATCATCGTTTATGCAATTGACCTTAAATGGACAAAGTTTGATACAAAAGCTGTCTGGTGGGCACATATTATAAAGGTCGTTGTAGGTCTCGGACTTGTTATGGCTGTTAAAGAAGGTATGCGTGCACCTTTAGAAGCTCTTTTACCCGGTTACGAAGATACTTTTGCCCGTATGATTCGTTATTTCTTAATGGTAATCGTCGGCGGTGTTTTATGGCCGATGGCATTCAGGTTTTTCCCGAAACCGAAAAATAAAAAAGGAGGAAACGAATAATGAAATTTAATGTAAATCATCCGATTATATTTGTTCTCGTCGGCATTATAGTTGCCCTTGTTATTGCGCAGTCCGTTTATTTCCTTGTGAAAGCAATCAAACGCGCAAAAGAACTCGGAATCACAAAAGAAACAATCAAAAAAACAGTCACATCATCTGCAATTTTCACAATAGCTCCCGCTATAGCAATTTTAGTAGGTGTTGTAGCTCTTTCAAAAAGTCTCGGTCTTGCTCTTCCGTGGCTCAGACTTTCAGTTATCGGTTCAATTTCTTATGAAACAGTTGCCGCAGGTAATGCTATTGAGGCTGCAGGTTCAAACATGAGTACAACAATCACTGACCCTGCTATCTTCATCACAATCGCATTAGTTATGACAATCGGTATTGCGGCAGGTCTTGTACTCGTTCCCTTCCTTACAAAAGGTATCCAGAAAGGCCTTACAAAAATCGGCATGAAAGACCCGAAATGGGGCGAGATTTTAAGTAATGCTATGTTCCTCGGTATGATTTCAGCTTTCTTAGGTTATGTTTTCTGCGATGTAGGTCTTGTAGCAAAGGGCGACCTCACAGGTCTTATCCCTGTTTGCGTAATGGTTGTTTCAGCTGTTGTTATGGCAGTTTTAGGTATCATTTCAATCAAGACAAAAATCCGTTGGATGAATGACTATGCTTTACCTATCAGTCTTGTTGCAGGTATGGCATCTGCAATTCCGTTTACTAGCTTGTTTGGAGGTTGAGAATTATGAAAAAAAATCTTAGTTATATGGATTCCGTTCACCGCGACGGACGCATCTGGGGTATTGTAATTGGTTGCATAATTTTGCTTTTCCCCGCAATACTTATGGCAATCTTCGAAACACTCCCCGACGGAAAAATTCTTATCAAAGGCTTAATCGCAACTGCTCCTATGTACTGGGCAGTCGGTATCATCGAAATTTTCACATTCACTCCCATGCTCGGTGCGGGCGGAACTTACCTTTCATTTATAACAGGTAATATCTCAAACCTCAAACTTCCCTGTGCTATTGATGCTATGGAAAAAGCAGGTGTAAAGGCATCTGACGAAAAGGGTGAAGTTATTTCAACTATTTCTATCGCAGTTTCAAGTATCGTTACAACAATTATTATCATCATCGGTGTTATCTGCATCGTTCCCTTGACACCCATACTTGAGTCCCCTGTTTTAGAACCTGCATTCAATATGATTCTTCCCGCACTCTTCGGCGGTCTTGCAGTTGTATTTATTTCAAAGAACTTAAAGCTTTCAATCGCTCCTGTTCTTATCATGCTCGTTCTCTTTATTTTCGTTCCTTTCCTTGATGCTTCAACTGTAGGTATCATGGTTCCTGTCGGTGTTATCATCACAGTTATCACTGCAAGAATTCTTTACAAGAAAGGAATCATCTGATTTATGTGGGTATTATATCTTATACTTGCGATTGTAGTTATTTTCCTTTCAATAATAATTATTCGCGCACTTATGTTCAATCCTAAGCCTCAGCCGAAGATTGATGAAACTACCGAAACATTTGATTCTGACCGTGCGGCTGATAATCTTTGTCAGCTCATACGATTCAAAACAGTTTCTTACCGTGACCATTCACTTGAAGATGATGCAGAGTTTGAAAAGCTCATCGAAGCACTCCCCTCTCTTTATCCCAATGTTGCAAAGGTCTGTGAGTTCAAGCGCTTTCCCGATAAAGGTATCCTTTATCACTGGAAAGGCAAGAATAACGGTAACCCCGCTGTCATGATGGCACACTTTGATGTTGTTCCCGTAAACGAAGAAGGTTGGACTTTCCCTGCTTTTGAGGGAATTATAAAGGGCGGTTATATCTGCGGTCGAGGTTCACTTGATACAAAGGTAACAATGAACGGTATCTTATTTGCCGCTGACCATCTGATTGCAGAAGGCTTTGTTCCCGAAAACGATATGTATTTCGCTTTCTCAGGCGGTGAAGAAATCAACGAAGACGGTGCTTTGCACATTGTAAATTATTTTGCAGAAAATAATATTGAACTTTCATTCGTTCTTGATGAAGGCGGTGCAGTTGTTGAAAATGTTTTCCCCGGTGTAAAAGACTCTGTAGGTCTTATCGGCATCGCTGAAAAAGGTCTTATGAATGTTCAGTACACAGTAAAATCAGGCGGCGGTCATGCTTCAGCTCCGAAGCCGAATGCTCCTGTTGACAGACTTTGCAAAGCTTGTAACAATGTTCTCGCAAAGCCTTTCAAGATTAAACTCACTCCCCCTGTTGCATTGATGTTTGACACTCTCGGCAGATATTCTTCTTTTGTTTATAAGGTAATTTTTGCAAATGTAAAAATCTTTATGCCTATACTTAATATGATGTGCAAAAAAAGCGGCGGTGACTTAAACGCCTTACTGCGTACAACAGTTGCATTCACACAGATGAACGGCTCATCTGCTCCCAATGTCATTCCTCCCGAAGCTTCACTTGTTTCAAATATCCGTCTTAATCCCGCAGATACCATGGATAGCGCTCTTGAATATTTCAAGAAAGTAATTGACGATGAAAATGTTGAGGTTTCATGTATAAACGGAGTAAATCCGAGTCGTATTTCACAGGTCGGTATTGATGTTTGGGACAAACTCGCTTCTTCTGTTGCTTCAACATGGAAGGGCACAATCGTTTCTCCGTATCTTATGATGCAGTGTTCAGACTCCCGTCATTACGGAAAAATCTCAGATAAGGTCTATCGTTTCTCTGCTATGGACCTGACAGCTGAAGAACGCGCAACTATTCACGGTCATGACGAAAAGCTCCGTATTGAAACCAACAACAGAACAGTTGAGTTTTACATCAGACTCATGAGAAAATTCTGATATATCAAAAAGACAAGTTTTAAAAAGCTTGTCTTTTTTTGTGTATAAAAATCTTTATTTTCATATAATATTGGAGAGAAATTACTATTGACAACAAAATAATTGTTTGATATAATTTTACTCAGAGACTCGGCTTTTTTGGAAAGTCTGACAGGGAGAATGCGTCACCGACTGAAAGCGCATTTGAGATGAGTAGTAAGCTTGGGAACACTCTGACTAATAATAAAACTTAATCCAAAAGAGGATGCACTTGTGCATCAATGCGGGTGGCACCGCGGGTATAATGTTTACTCGTCCCGGGAATATTTTTTATATTCCCCGGGACTTTTTGTTTTGTTATCAATTTCAAATAATATAGGAGGTATGCACTATGTATAGAACACTGTTCTGTAACGACATCCGTGATGAACACATCGGTAAAACAGTTCAGCTTGCTGGCTGGGTTGATGTTATCCGTGACCACGGCGGCGTTATATTCCTTGATCTTCGTGACTATACAGGCGTAACACAGGTAATCATTCACAATGAAGAGCTTTTGAAAAATGTTAACCGCGAAACTGTTATTTCGGTAAGCGGTACAGTTGAAAAGCGTGACAGTGACACAGTTAATGAAAAAATCGCTACAGGTTATGTTGAGCTTGTTGCCGATACTTTACAGGTACTCGGAAAAAGCAAGAACATGATTCCCTTTGAAGTAAGAGCTTCAAGACAGAGTAAAGACGAGCTTCGTCTTAAATACCGTTATCTTGACCTTCGTAATCCGAAGAATCACGAAAACCTTGTTATTCGTTCAAAGGTTATCCGTCATCTTCGCAATAAAATGGAAAGTCTTAATTTCCTTGATATGCAGACACCTATTCTTACTGCATCATCACCCGAAGGCGCTCGTGACTTCTTAGTACCCAGCCGTAAGCACCCGGGCAAGTTCTATGCACTTCCCCAGGCTCCTCAGCAGTTCAAACAGCTTCTTATGGTATCAGGCTTTGACAGATACTTCCAGGTAGCTCCCTGCTTCCGTGATGAAGATGCCCGTGCTGACCGTTCTCCCGGTGAGTTCTATCAGCTCGACTTTGAAATGGCTTTCTCCACTCAGGAAGAAGTTTTAGAGGTTTGTGAAGATGTAATCTATGATACATTCACAACCTTCTCAAATAAGAAAATCACTCCCAGACCTTTCCGCCGTATCACATATGCTGATGCTATGATGACTTACGGCTCAGATAAGCCCGACCTTCGCAATCCGCTTATTATCTGTGACCTTACAGATTACTTTGCTGAGGTTGATTTCCCCGCTTTCAAGGGTAAACCCGTACGCGGTATCGTTGCAAACTGTCAGGGCAAATCAAAGAAATTCTTTGAAGACTCACTCAAATTTGCAACATCTGATGCAGTAGGACTCGGCGGTCTCGGTTACATCACTCTTAAAGAGGGTGTATTTGCAGGACCTATCGCTAAATTCCTCACTGATGAGAAAAAAGCAGAAATCGTTGAACTCACAGGAGTTAAAGAAGGCGAAACACTCTTCTTTATCTGTGACGAAAAGAAGAACGACACAGAGAAAAAGGCAGGTCATATCCGTACATGGCTTGCAGGTAAAGACCAGCTTGACCTTATCAAAGACGATGCTTTTGAATTCTGCTTCGTTGTTGACTTCCCGATGTATGAGCTTGACGAGGAAACAGGCGAACCGATTTTTACACACAACCCCTTCTCAATGCCTCAGGGCGGTATGGATGCACTTTTAGGCGATGATCCGACCGAAGTACTTGCATATCAGTATGACCTTGTATGTAACGGTATTGAATTGGCATCAGGTGCGGTTCGTAACCACGATATAGATATAATGAAAAAAGCATTTGAAATTGCAGGATATTCAGAAGATGAACTCAAATCCCGCTTCAATGCACTTTATACAGCATTCCAGTACGGTGCTCCTCCCCATGCAGGTATGGCACCCGGTATTGACAGAATGGTAATGCTTCTTACTGATGAGGAAAAAATCCTTGATGTTATCGCATTCCCGCTTAACGGTAATGCTCAGGATTTACTCCTCGGCGCTCCGAGTGAGGTTACAAATCAGCAGCTTGAGGATGTCCACCTCCTTGGTAATAACTCTGCTCTTGCAGGCAGAGCAACTGACAAAGCTTCAAAATCAGCTCAGACAAAGCGTTCCACTTTCGGTAGCGCACAGCAATTGAATCAGATTGCTCTTACTGAAGACGAAGAAGCTGTTATGCAGAATATTTTCAAATCAATGGCTGAAAAAGAAGCAACACTTAAAGACATTGATACAGAAAATGTTGAAGAAATGATTTATGTTATGCCTATGACCAACGTACTCCGCGAAGATGAGCGCAAACAGCCCTTCTCAAGAGAATCTCTCCTTGAAGGCGCACCCGAGCGCAGCGAAGACAGTTGGCAAGTGCCCAGACTTGTAAAGTGAGGTGTATGAAATGAAATATTATGTTACTGAGATAAATGCTAACGGAAACATCGCAGTTGACGATACACTTCTTGTTAAGGGTGCTCTTACTACTGCCGGTTCTAAAATTTTAGATGGCTTCAAGCCTCTTTTCAGTGCTGAAGCGGTTGAACGCCTTGAAAATAAAGGCTACGCAGTTTCAGGCAAAACTCACGTC
>JAFRZS010000168.1 GCA_017442445.1 Clostridia bacterium | reverse complement strand
CCGTATATCTTCTGTTCATTTCCTTGAGAACTCTGTTATTACCCGACTGGAACGGCAAATGGATATGCCTTGCAACCTTTTCACACTCAGCCATTGTATCAATAAGCTTATGAGTACAATCCTTCGGGTGTGATGTCATAAATCTGATAGTAAACTCTCCTTCAAGATCATTTATCTTTCTGATTAAATCCGAAAAATCAATGTCTTCATCAAGATTTTTACCGTAGGAGTTTACATTCTGTCCAAGTAAGGTTATATCTTTGTAGCCTTTTGAAATTATGTCTTTTGCTTCATTTATTATGTCCTCAGAGCGTCTGCTTCTCTCTCTGCCTCTGACATAAGGTACTATACAGTAACTGCAGAAATTATCACAGCCGTACATTATCGGAAGCCAAGCTCGTATATGCTCATCTCTGCTGACAGGCAAACCTTCAGCGATTGTGCCGTCACTCTCAGGTGTCATAAAGACTCTCTTTTTGGTGCAAAGCACCTTATATATAAGCTCAGGAATTTTATGAATAACATGCGTTCCGAATACAAGATTTACATAGGGAAAGCTTTTTTCAATTCTCTGTGAAACCCTATCTTGCTGCATCATACAACCGCAAAGAGCAATTATTGCATCAGGATTATCCCTTTTATATGCTTTGAGTGCGCCGACATTGCCGAAAACCCTATCCTCTGCGTGTTCTCTGATAGCACAGGTATTATAAAGAACAAGCTTTGCATCGTTGACATCATCACAAAAACCATAGCCCATAGTTTCCAGAATTCCTCTGATGCGTTCACTGTCCGATACATTTCCCTGACAGCCGTATGTGTGGATATAAGCCAACGGCTTTTTATCACCGTATCTTGATGCAAGAACAGTTCTTACTTTTTCCGCATATACTCTTTGAATTTGCATCTCCTCATCGGAAATAAAATACGTTTTTTTCGTAGACACTAAAAAACTCCCCAATATAAATATATATTCACATTATTATACTATATCTTAAAACTTAGTTCAAGTAAGTTTTTTAAAAAAATATATATAATTTTTTTCATTTTGACTTGAAAATAATCCGCTATAATACTATAATAAGATAAATTATAAATATTTAACGAGGTGTTAAAGATGAAAAATATTCCTAACGGTGTATTCCCGACCATGATCACTCCTTATACTGCTGACAACAAAGTTGATTACGATGCAGTTTTAAAGATTCTTGATTGGTACGGTAAAAAAGGTGTTGAAGGTATCTTTGCTATCTGTCAGTCAAGCGAAATTTTCTTCCTCTCTTTTGAAGAAAGACTTGAACTCATCAAATTTATTGTTGAAAATGCTCCCAAGGGTGTTTCAATAGTTGCTTCAGGTCACACAGCTGACGATCTCGACAAACAGGCTTACGAAGCTGAAAAGTTCATTGACACAGGTATTGATGCATATGTTTTCATTTCTAACAGATTTGCTTCTGCTGATGACGATGACAGCGTATTCCTTAAGAATATGTACTATGTAATGGACAAGATTAAAACAGATATCGGTTACGGTATTTATGAATGTCCTTATCCTTACAAGAGACTTCTCTCCGTTGATGTTATGAAAGAAATCGGTCACGGCGGCCGCTTCCAGTTCCTTAAAGATACATCATGCAATACAGACGATATTAAAGCTAAACTTGCCGCTGTTGAAGGCACTCAGCTTAAAATCTACAATGCTAATGCAGCTACACTCTTAGAAACACTTCGTGAAGGTGCAGCAGGTTTCTCAGGCGTTATGGCTAACTTCCACCCCGAAATTTATGTATGGCTTTGCAAACACTTTGCTGAGAACCCCGAAAAAGCTGACCTCGTTCAGAGCTTCCTCGGTTTTGCATCTCTCACAGAATGTCAGCAGTACCCTGTTAACGCTAAATATTATCTCGGTACCCTTGAAGGTCTTGATTTCGGATATTCAAGTCGCGCTCGTGATTGCAGCACATTCAAGAGAAATCACAAGCTTGAAATTGAACAGTTACATACATCAACTCAGTTCTTCAAAGAACAGCTTGGAATTAAATAATTTCTAAACATAAAAAACAAGGTTCACGCGAACCTTGTTTTTTTATGTCCTTGTAACTTCAATTGTCTGTATGTAATCAACCGTAACATCAATCGGATATTTTGTTAACAAAATTTTGAGTTCACCAAGCATAGAAACCGTGTACGATATGTCGTACTCAACCGATAAAAATTCTCCCGTATAACAATTATATGTACACCTGATAGTCACGCCGCTGTACGAAGCAACAACCGACGAGTACCAATCTTCCTGTCCTGCTTCAGGCACAAATTCGCAGGCATCAATAATTTTTCCGTGTTTTGTCTGCGAAGGTGCAACCTTCAAAGCATCATAACTTTCATCAGGCATGGTAACAGTTATTGAAAATGTTCCGTCACCGTTGTCCGTAGGTGTTATATATTTTATGTCATCAAGTGTAAGTTTGCTTGACCATGTCTTTCTTGCAACAGGAATTGCGTCATCGTGACTTTCACCTCTTTGGAATATTTCCTCCGATGAACTTGTTTCACCTTTGATAGAATTTGCAATCTGCTCGGAAACAAAGCCTTTTCCCTCAACTGACGGAATTTCAGAATTTCTTACAGTTTTCACACCCGGTCGTCCTGATTTTACCGAATTTACCGTAGAATTAAATATTTCAAGCAGTTGAGATTTATCCTCGGGTAAATCAGGTTTTGTAAACTGCGGAATTTGCTTTGACATCAAGCCTGAATTCAAACAAGCTTCTTTGTCTGCTGCGGTCAAACCGTCAAGTCGGTCAGAAAATAAAGCCGCATGATAAGAAGAAATTTCAAGCTCATAATCATGTAATTGTCCTGACAAAAGCATTTCAATCAATAAAGCGTCTGTTCCGTCAACTTTTCCGTCGGAAGATACATCTCCATATATAAGCACTGTCAAAACATCAGATTCATCAACCGTTGTTATAGCATCACCTGTCGCAACATACTCATCTTCTTTAGGTTCGCTTCCGTCAGATTTATATAAAACAATCTGATTTTTAAAGTAACCAATTAAATCTCCGTATGTTGTTTCCGGCAAAATGCCACAGATATATCCGTTTATCCTATCTATATATAAACCTGAATCTTCAGTAACCTCTATCAAAT